>CAYVDR010000146.1:0-4118 GCA_964450625.1 uncultured Senegalimassilia sp. | reverse complement strand
GCATAAACCCAACAGTTGTTGAAAAACTAAAAGCCTTGCGTGATGGTGGGTTATAGGCACATTTTCACACCAACTTTACATTTACGTTAACCCAACTTACACAATGGCAGCGGTATTTTAAATTGTCCCACCAATTCAATAATTGTTGATTTAAAGTTGCTTTAACACCAACAACTTTTGTACCTGCCGTTTTCAGCACCTGCTGTTTTGCGTGTAAACACTACCAAAACAATTGCGTATGCTAAACTAACTTAACGCAAGAACGAAGCAAATGAAAACAGAAGGGCAAAAATATGTGCGGAATTTGCGGCTTTACGCAGGCAAGCGAAAACGATGCAGCAACTCTAAAAGCAATGTGCGATGTTATGGCTCATCGTGGACCAGACGGCGAAGGCTACTACATTGACCCAGCCAGTAAAATTGCACTTGGCCACCGAAGGCTCTCGCTCATTGACATAGCAGGTGGCAGCCAACCTATGGCACGTGAAAGTACGTCCCACAACTCCAAAACCTTACTTCCATCGCCTAGTGAAAATAGCAATGGCAACGGTAGTGGCAAAGAAAATTCAAGCAGTAACACAAGCGGTAAAGCCGCTGCTAACGTTTGTAAAATAGGTGCTTTTAGCATTGTGTTTAACGGCGAAATTTACAACTACCAAGACCTACGTGGCGAACTTGAGAAAAGCGGTTGGGAATTTACAACAAACTCCGACACCGAAGTGTTGCTGGTTTCATACATTGCTTGGGGCAAAGCCTGCCTAAACAAATTGCGCGGCATGTTTGCGTTTGCCATTTGGAACACAAGCACGCGCGAGCTTTTTTGTGCACGCGATTTTTTTGGCATTAAGCCGCTTTATTACACGCAGCAAAATGGTCAGTTCATTTTCGCTAGCGAAATAAAAAGCATTTTGCAACACCCCGCCTACAAACGCGAACTTAACCACGCGGCACTTGAGGCGTACCTATGCTTTCAGTTTAATGCGCTTCCCGAAACGTTTTTTAAAGGCATTTACAAGCTTAAACCAGCGCACTGTATGACGGTTTGTGCAGATGGCACTGTAAAAGAAGAACGCTACTGGCAGCCTGAGTACAACTTCAATACGCAAAGAAGCAGCGAAGCAACAGTTGCTGAAATTGACAGCACCATGCGCCAGAGCGTGCGCTACCACAATGTTGCCGATGTTGAAGTTGGCAGTTTTTTGTCAAGCGGCATTGATTCAAGCTACATGGCAGCATGCCTTGCAAAGGAAAACCCAAGCATAAAAACGTTTACAGTTGGGTTTGGTTGCTACAAACAAGCAAGCGCTAATAATGCGCAGGACGCAAGTGGCAAAACCATGCGCGATGAAATTTCTTGGGCAGCCGAGCTTGCAAAAAAGCTTGACGTTGAAAACAACAGTAAATACATTAGCGAGGAAGAGTATTGGGCAAGTTTGCCGCTAATTCAATGGCACATGGACGAGCCTTCTGCCGACCCATCGGCTGTAGCACTGTATTTTGTTGACCAACTTGCTGCAACAAAAGTGAAAGCAGTGCTTTCAGGTGAGGGCGCCGATGAATTTTTTGGTGGCTACCGCATTTACCAAGTGCCGTTTTCAAACTCAAAACTTAACTGGCTGCCGCGCGGCGTTTTGCGCGCTGGCGCAAAAGTGGCACAAACGCTGGGCATTCGTGGGGCAAACTACCTAAAGCGTGCAAGCCAAAAACCCGAGGACTGGTACTACACAAATGCTAACGGTGTTGCGTTTACGCCAAGCGAGCGCGCAAGCATTTTAAAGCAACCCGTGCAAGGCAAAACCCCGCAGCAGTTAACAGCGCCAGTGTATGCAAGGGCAGCAGGGCTTGATGACACAACGCGCATGCAATATGTTGACCTGCATTTTTGGCTGGTTGACGACATTTTGCTAAAGACTGACAAAATGGCAATGGCACATTCGCTTGAATCGCGTGTGCCGTTTTTAGACAAAGAAGTGTTTGATGTTTCTGCCACAATTCCAACACCGCTAAAAGCAAATGCAACACAAACAAAAATTGCGTTGCGCCAAGCGGCACAGCGCGCAATTCCTAAAAGCTGGGCGCAAAAAGAAAAGCTTGGTTTTCCCGTGCCAATTGTTAATTGGCTTCGCGAAGAAAAGCACTACAACCAGGTAAAACAAGCATTTACCAGCAGCATTGCTGAAGAGTTTTTCAACACTGAAAAACTTGTGCAACTTTTAGACGAACACAAGCAAGGTGCCGACAAAAGCCGCAAAATTTGGATTGTGTACATGTTTTTAATGTGGTACAAAATTTATTTTTGTACCACACAAACAAACAAGGCGCCAACAGAATTAGCGTTTTAATAAACGCTAATTCTGTTGTGTTGCACGCGACGGGTCTATGCTCATTGTTGCAAAACGGGTTTTCATAAAGTCATCGTCAAAATGCTCGTTGCAAAACTGTGCAATGGGCGTGTCTGCAGGTTCGCTAGCCGCGCGTGAATACCAACTTTGAAATGCCATTAGAGTCATAGCACCGTTTGCAAGCATTAATGCAGCACAAATTGCTGTAATTGAATAGCGCCACTTCCAGGGAATTAGGTTAATTAAATCGAGCAGTTTCGGCACAATAAGCTTTATGAAGAATATGCCTAGCGCGCCCCAGCACAAAAAGTGCAGCAAGTCTGTTCTGCCGTCGATGTTTAAAAATTCGCCAGAGTAATCCCACGCTAAAATACCAAATGCAAACTGGAAAAACCAGCTTACAGCGTATTCAAATGCAGCCCCAATAAAGCCACTAACAAGGTAAATGGTCACAGGGCTTTTGTTATAAAAGCGGTTTAGGAAAATTACCATAAGCAATGCGCCAAAGCCGTAAATTGGGCTAAATGGTCCAACAATTAAACCCGCACGGCTTTCAATGCGCCCGTTTAAAAATGGACAAACAGCCGTTTCAAATAAAAGGCCTAAAAACGCCCCAACCATAAAAATCCAAAACATGTTAAAGAAGTCTAGCTTTAAATAGCCTTCGCCGGTTTTGTCACGCCCAAGCATGCCCGCTTCAAGGTCGCTTTTGTCCTCCATGGTTTTAAGCTTGCGCTGCAGTTCGCGTTCTTGACGAAGGGCAGGGTCAAGCGTTGTGTGCAAAACAACCATGAAAATGAACAGCCCTGCAAATACAATTGTGCCAACATCAAAACCAGCAATCATTATTTCAAGAATTGTTGATGCTGCACACACCCACATAACAATGCTTACTAAAATTGCAGCACCACGACGTTTGTTGCGCACAAACTTAATGCCCAACACAACAAACAGAATAACTTGGACTAGCAGGACAAACATAAAAATTGACATCAAAACAATTGCCTGGTTCGATGCAGTTACCTCGTTAAATGTTGCCCAGTCCTTATTTACCAGCACACCTACAAAGCCAATTAGCGCAAGCGTAAATATAGGTATCAGCACCACGCCGACAGCAATGCTTAAAGCGCCAAAAACGCGAAGAGCAAGCGGCAACTTTTCGGTTTGTTTTGTTTCTACGTTTTCCATTTTATCCATTTCCAAAATATTGTCCTGTTTATGCGCAAAAGTAAGGGACATTATACACGAAGAAGTAGCAAAATTATAATGAAACTTGCATGTTTTATAAGCAAACTTAAAGACTTTGGTTTTATATTTGCAAATTAAACTGATTAGGGAAATTCACACAGTAAGGCAAATAATTAATGGTTAAGAAACTTGCATATATTTCTGGTGTTGTGCTGAACCTAGCCGTTGCGCTCGCGCTGGTTCTTGCGCCTTTTTCTGCAGCAATTTTGTCGGGTACAGCAAAAACTAACAACGTTTTTGCTTTTGCAGCAGATGACTATTCCACAGTGGTAATCGACAAAACCTTGTGGTCTGCAACAACTGAAGAAAACGAAGCCATTTTACAACAAGCCAGTAAAGCAAATTTAGTCGGCTACAATGCACTAAAGCTTTACCTTTCAGGTGAAGTTGTTGATGCTGCTGCCTTCAAAACAATTGATACTGACGTTCTTGCAACCATTAACTCAAACCTTGCAACAGTTATTACAAATGAACAAAACCGCATTACTCAAGCGCAGGAAGCTGCCGCGCAAGCTGCCGCAAACAGCA
>CAYVDR010000145.1:2026-4226 GCA_964450625.1 uncultured Senegalimassilia sp. | reverse complement strand
AGCCCCTTTTCCTGCAAGCTTTCAAATGTGCGACCAACACCTGCAATGTGTTTTTCAGCTTCTTGAACTTGCGAGTGCTTCACACCACGGCTCATGCGCATTGCAAGCATTAAGTCCTCTGCAACCATTTGCTGTTTATTCAAGTCGTCCGTTACGTGACCGTCTTGCATGCGCATCCTGCGGTTTTCGTCCTGCGTCATGCTTGCAGCGGAAGTGCCAATGCCAAGATAGGGCACGCCTGTCCAGTACGCAATGTTGTGTGCGCACTCAAAACCAGCACGTGCATAAGACGC
Organism: uncultured Senegalimassilia sp.; assembly: GCA_964450625.1. Classification (GTDB taxonomy): domain Bacteria; phylum Actinomycetota; class Coriobacteriia; order Coriobacteriales; family Eggerthellaceae; genus Senegalimassilia. Next base: position 3,933 of record CAYVDR010000145.1, on the reverse strand, counting down.
CACTTCATAGCGCTTAAAACCAGCGTCTTCAAGCACTTCGGCTGCAAGTTCCATGTGGCGTGCTTGCACATCTGCGTCAACATCAGCCACCTGCCCTGCCAAAACCATGTTTGCAAGCGTGGTGTGCTGCTCAATTGTTAGCGGGTAGATGCTAATGTGGCTTACCCCCGCTTCAATTGCTTGAGCAAGGCTTTGTTTAAACTGTCGCTCGCTTTGCCCTGGAATGCCGCACATTAAATCGACGCTTACATTTTCAAAGCGAGTTTTAACTGCACCTATGGCATCCAGTGCACCCTGCGCTGTGTGCGCACGTCCAAGCAATTTCAAAACATCATCGTCAAAGCTTTGCACACCAATTGAAATTCTGTTCACACCCAGCGCATACAAATCGTAAACCATGCGCTCGCTTAAACTTTCGGGGTTTGCTTCAATGGTGAACTCAACACTGTTTGTTATGTTGCAAAAAACGCTTAACGCATGAATTAGCATGCTTAAACGCTTCATGCCAACGAAGCTTGGTGTGCCGCCGCCAATGTATATGGTTTTAATTTCACTAAGTTCAGCTTTGTGCGCCCACTTGCGAATGTCCAGGCACAAACTTTCAATATACTCGTCAATTTTTGCATCTTCGCTGTTGCAAGCAGTTGATGTAAAGTCGCAATACACACAACGGCTTTTGCAAAACGGAATGTGAATGTACAGCGCTTTGTAGGGCTCATGCATGTTGTTTAGCCTCCTTTAGAAGTGTGTCAAACGTTTCATGGAACTGACTGGGCGTTGTGCAGTCGTTTAGGCACACGCGTGCAGCCGCAGCACCTGGCAGACCCGCCACATACCACATGGCGTGCTTGCGCATGCTAACAATGTTCTTATTACCGTGAGTGTGCCCTAGCATTGTGGCATGGCGCTTTGCCATTTCAATGCGCTGGTTTATGCTTGGGCAAGCTGGCTCTTCCCTGCCCTGCAACGCAGCATTAACCTGGCCGAACACCCAAGGGTTGCCTCGTGCAGCACGGCCAACCATAACAGCAGCACAGCCCGTTTGCTCAAGCATGTAAAGTGCACTTGCAGCATTTGTGACATCGCCATTTCCTATAACTGGAATGCTTACGGCACGCACAACGCGCGCAATGCAAGTTGAATCTGACGCACCCTTGTACATTTGCTTTGAGTAGCGCCCATGCACACACACCGCTGCAGCACCTGCATCTTGCATTGCGCGCGCAAATTCGGGGGCAGTTTCAAAGCCCACTTCAAAGCCACGCCTAAACTTAACTGTTGTGGGGCACGCAACAGCACTACTTACTTCGCTTACAATTTCTTGGGCTAGTACAGGCGTTTTCATGAGTGCACTGCCATCGCCTTTGCTTACAATTTTTTTTGCAGGGCAGCCCATGTTTATATCTATGTATGCAAGCTTGCCCGCCAGCACCCTCTCGACATAAGCTGCTTCACGTGCCATAGTTTGCGGTTCGTGGCCAAACAACTGAACAGCAACTTCACGTTCATTTTCTGCTAAATCAAGCAAGTGTTGGGTTTTTTCGTTTGCATAAGACAAGCCTTTAGCAGAAACCATTTCTGTGTACGTTAGGCTTGCGCCGCATTCAATGCACAAGCTGCGAAACACTTTATCGCTCACCCCTGCCATGGGAGCCAGAATTACTTTATGGCTTTCAAAAAATGCTTGCAAATTTTGGTTCATTGCTAAACAAAATGACTAAAAAATTCTTTGGTCATTTAAGATGACGAAACCTCAAGCCCTTAGCCCAAAATACTAATGGCACCAACAAGGGTTACAAAGCCTAGAATGATGAAGAGCACAACGATAATTGCACAGCCACAGCCCGCAATCTTAGTGGATTTTGAATTCATTTCCTTTTGCTGCTGAGCTGCTTTTTTCTCGTCGA
>CAYVDR010000145.1:0-1926 GCA_964450625.1 uncultured Senegalimassilia sp. | reverse complement strand
TTAGTGGATTTTGAATTCATTTCCTTTTGCTGCTGAGCTGCTTTTTTCTCGTCGAATGCTGCATCCAGCCAGCTTTCTTCTTCTACTTTTTTTGCCATTGTTTGCTTACCCTTATTTCGTTTAGTCGTCAACTTTTAGAATTGCCATAAAAGCCTCTTGTGGCACTTCAACATTGCCAATAGCCTTCATGCGCTTTTTGCCTTGCTTTTGCTTTTCAAGCAACTTACGCTTGCGGCTGATGTCGCCACCATAGCATTTTGCCAACACATCCTTGCGCTTGGCTTTCACAGTTTGGCGAGCAAGAACCCGCCCACCAATTGCCGCTTGAATTGGCACTTCAAACATCTGCCGTGGAATAATTGCTTTTAGCTTCTCGCACAACGTGCGCCCGCGGTCGTATGCTTTGTCTTTGTGCACGATGAAGCTTAGGGCATCAACCGGTTTGCCAGAAAGCAAAATGTCAAGCTTTACTAAGGAAGACTGCTTATAGCCCATGAAATCGTAATCGAGCGAAGCGTAGCCTTTCGTATTCGATTTTAACTTGTCGAAGTAATCCAAAATAAGCTCGGAGAGCGGAATTTCCCAAAGCATTTCAACCGTGTGCTGCGAGAGGTAATTCATGGTAACAAACGTGCCACGGCGTGCCACAGTTAAATCCATTACAGCACCCACATAATCGGGCGGGATTAAAATTTTGGCTTTCAGGTATGGCTCTTCAATGCGCTCAATTTCACCTGCATCAGGCATTTCTTGTGGCGAGTGCAAACTTAACATTTCACCACCTGTGCGAAAAACGTGGTATTCAACGGAAGGCGCAGTTGCCAGCAAGTCCAAGTTAAACTCTCGCTCCAGACGCTCCTTTATTACTTCCATGTGCAAAAGCCCCAAAAAACCCACGCGAAAGCCAAAGCCTAAAGCGTGCGACTTTTCCGCTTCCCAAATTAGCGCTGGGTCGTTTAGCGAAAGTTTTTCAAGTGCTTCCTTCAGCGCTTCGTATTGGTCGGAATCTATTGGGTAAAGCCCTGTAAACACCATGGGTTTTGCATCACGGTAACCTGGCAAAGGCTCGCTTACCCCGCCCTCGGCAAGCGTTATTGTGTCGCCAACTTTAACGTGCGAGAGATCCTTTAGCCCTGTAACAACATAGCCAACCTCACCCACACTAAGTTTGTCAAGCGCCTCTTGTGCAGGGTGGCGTGCGCCAACTTCCTCAACAAGAATTTCTTGACCCGTTGCAATTAGCTTAATTTTTTGCCCTGCAGAAATTTCACCATCAACAACACGCACAAGCGCAATAACGCCACGGTATGCATCGAAGTAACTGTCGAAAATTAACGCGCGCAAAGGAGAAGTGAAACTGCCCTTAGGTGCTGGGATATTGTAGACAACAGCTTCCAGCAAATCGTGCACACCCTCGCCCGTTTTGCCACTTGCCAACACCGCATCTTCAGCCTCAATTGCAAGACCGTCTTCAATTTCTGCTTTCACACGCGCAGGCTCGGCAGACGGCAAGTCAATTTTGTTTATTAGCGGGATGATTTCCAAGTTAGCGTTCATTGCCATCATGGCGTTTGCAACGGTTTGTGCCTCAACACCTTGCGTTGCGTCCACAACCAAAACAGCACCCTCGCAAGCAGCCAAACTGCGGCTAACTTCGTACGTGAAGTCGACGTGACCCGGCGTGTCAATTAAGTTGAACTGGTAAACCTCACCATCGTCGGCAGTGTAGCTTACACGCACAGCCTGGCTTTTTATGGTAATGCCACGCTCGCGTTCAATGTCCATGCTGTCAAGCAGCTGCTGTTGCATGTCGCGCGCAGCCACCGTGCCCGTTTGCTCCAAAATGCGGTCGGAAAGCGTGGACTTGCCGTGGTCGATGTGGGCGATAATCGAGAAATTTCTAATGTGCGAAGGGTCTGTCATTGC
>CAYVDR010000144.1:2402-4239 GCA_964450625.1 uncultured Senegalimassilia sp. | reverse complement strand
TGGGATGCAGAAAACAAGCAGCACGAGTGTGCTATTGAGGGGTTGTAGGAATTTGATATAGTTTTAATTGCCAAACTTAATGCAGAATAAAGCTGCACTAAGTTTGGCAATGTAATTTTATTTAGCTCGATGTGCCACCAAAGGCAAAGCATGGGCAAATGCCGCAGAATTTATTTCCTTCTGTATTCATTCCGCTTTCTATGCCCACGTAGCCATTAGTAATTACATCTGCAAAAGTGTGCTCCGATTTATAATCAGGCGAGCGCAGCCAGTACATGGAAAATAATTCGGTGCTATTATTAGCATAGGTGCTTCCAGAACGGGTTGTACGATATAAGGCATAATTTGGTGTATTAGTGCCCGTGCCATTGCCCTGTGACATTGCTATCTTTGTATTAAAGCTGCTGTAGTAAGCGTATTGCTTGCCTTCACCTATTTGGTAAATGCCTTCCATCACGCTTCCTGAAACACTGCCAGCAGTTTCTTCAAATGACAAAAGCCAATATTTGTCTGTGCTAGCGTAAAGCTCATTGTGGTTGTAGCCGCCCGATGTGTTATTAACAACGCTAATGACATCAGATGTTAGCCTTGAGCTGAAGTAATCGTAAACATTTTTAGTGCCTTCTATTGTAGATGCCGAGTTCATGTTTGTTCGCAGCATTGATTTGTCCCAGCCGTAATCATTTATGGTTTTATCGACTTTAGTATTTCCTTCAACCATATTAAGAGCATTTGGAAGCATGTGCGTTGCTTGGAAAGTTAATGCTTCATTTCCTAAAGTGCCGTCACCCTGGTCATGCTTGCCAACTTCTATAATTCTGAATTCCATATATTTGTCAGCGTCTTTAGTAACCGTATCGTTATATTTTGTGTACAGGTGGTAATTGTCATCTGCCATGTACTGTTTGTACTGGCTTGTTACCGAGCCTTCTTTTGTGGCTGTACCGTCAGCAATTTCTTTTAGAATAGCTTTAACATCAGCTTTAATTTCAGCACTTGAGCGTTTTACATTCCAAGTTTCAGAAACATACTCTGGGTTCATTTTATCTATGTTGCTGTACGAATCGTCTGACCTATTATTTGCGTTGTCTGTTGTGGTTTCGCTTGCTGCAGCAAGCCAATAGGCATCCATGTCGCCAGGTTCTTTTTCAGTTGTTTCAGCAGGTGCCCACCTTGCATACAGCGTTTTAGACTCCGTTATTTCAGTACCGAAATCCCATTCTTTATCAGTTGAGCACTTTGCATCTGTGTACCAGCCCTTAAATTCAATGCCAACAGAAGTTCCAATTTGAGTTGCTGTTGGCGTAGGGGCTTGTGCACCACTTCTTACCTCTGCTGTGAAATTGCCGTTTGCATGGCCTTGATTGTTGTAGGTTATTGTGTATTTCTCAGTGCCAACATACTTTGCTGTCAACTTTGTGTCGGCTGTGAAAACCGTGTCTTTTGTAATTTCATTATTGTTTTCGTCATACCAAGTTCCGCTAACACTGTCCTTCGTAACTGTAGGCAAAAAGCTATCCCCAATTGCAACACCTGCTGTTGCGGTTTTTGATGCAACTGTTGCGGGCGTGCCACCGTTGCTATCAAATGAAATTGTCAAGTTTTTAGCCCATTTTGCGTAAAGGGTTTTATTTCCAGTGTCTGTGCTAGAAATTGAGCTTACGCTCTGCTTAAATTCGCTGTCCGAATACCAGCCCATGAACTTATATCCTGCTTTTGTTGCTTCTGCAAACGATGAAACCCCTGTGCCATATGTATATGTCTTAGGGTTTGAAGTTGCATTAGTGCCACTGTCTAGTTCATAGGTGATTGTGTAAGTCTTTGGTGTCCACTTAGC
>CAYVDR010000144.1:0-2302 GCA_964450625.1 uncultured Senegalimassilia sp. | reverse complement strand
TAGTGCCACTGTCTAGTTCATAGGTGATTGTGTAAGTCTTTGGTGTCCACTTAGCGTATAGAGTTTTATTTCCGCTGTCAGTTGCTGTAATTTCGGTTACCTTGTTAGTAAATGTGTTTTCAGCATACCAACCAGCAAAGTCGTAGTTGTCCTTCGTTGCATCAGCTAGTGAAGTGCCAGTACCATATGTGTAAGTTGAAGGGTTTGAAGTTGCATTAGTGCCACTGTCTAGTTCATAGGTGATTGTGTAAGTCTTTGGTGTCCACTTAGCTTTTACTGTTGTGTTTTCGCTAAATGTGGTAGTGCTTTCAACTTTTGTTGTGTCATTGTACCAAGCATCGAAATCATAGTTTTCTTTTGTTGGTGCTGCAGCAATGTTTTCTCCAATTGCGCTTCCTTTTTCAATTTTCACGCTTGAAGTTTCAGGTGTGCCGCCGTCCGCATCGAATGTGATTGTAATAAGGTCAGTCCATTTTGCTGTAAGTGTTTTGTTTTCGCTAAACGTTGTTTTTGAGTCAACCAAATTGTCGCCATCATACCAACCAATAAACTTATGGTCTTCATCATAAGTAACGGTTGGCAGTGCGTTTATGGCACTTCCTTTTTCTATTGTTTTTGTTGCGTCAGCTGCATTGGCAAAAGTGCCACCGTTAGCGTCAAATGTTATGGTTACAACATCTTTTGCCCACTTTGCGTAAAGCACTACATTGCCAGTTTGTTCTGCGGAAATGTTTACAACTTCGTTATCAAATGTAGCTTCACTAAACCAGCCCACAAATGTGTAGTCTGCTTTTGTTGGCTTTTCAAAAGCAGAAACACCTGTGCCGTATGTGTAAGTTGAAGGGTTTGAAGCTGCATTTGTGCCGCCGTCAAGTTCATAGGTTATGTTGTAAGTTACTCCTGTCCATTTAGCAACAACTGTTGTGTTCTCGCTAAACTGTGTTTGGGATGTAACCTTTACATCGCTAATATACCAACCATCAAATGTGTAATTGTTACGTGTTGCAACTGGAAGCTGCTCAGCTATTGTAGAGCCTTTTGCAACTTGCACGCTTATTGTGGCACACTCACCGCCTGCTGCGTCAAACGTAACAGTTATAAGTTCCGTATTTTTCTGCCAATGAGCATACAATTTTGTGTCTGCTGTTACAGGGGTTGCAAAGTCGTACAAACTGCCCTCACTGCCAGCTGCAGTGTACCAACCGCTAAATGTATAACCTTCTTTTTCTGGGGCGCTTTCAGGGTTGCTAACAGTTTCTTTGTTCCAAACTTTTTCTGTTGCAAAAATTTCGTTTTCACCGCTGAAGAAACTAACAGTTTTCCACTGGTTTAAAATGTCGTACACTTTTGTCTTGAAGGCTTCAGGCATAACGGTTGTTCCACCAAGCATGTATGCGCCTTCAACTTGTTTTGCGTTCTTAGTTAGGAATGCGTCCGTGCCTTCAGAGTCTGTGCCAACAATTGTAATCTCATTTGTTTTGCCAGTTGTGCTGCAAGCGGGGTTTGCGTTTGCAAGCAGCATAACACTGCCGTTTTTGCCAGCAAGTGCGCTGCCTGCCAGTGCGTCTGTGCCCTTGGGTGGCGCCTCACCATTAGCAATTGTTGCATACGCTGCATTTAAGTATGTTTCATTGTTGCTAGGACCGTGTGTTGTCATGTAAGTTGCAATTTGGTTTGATGTGTCGTAGCCATCGTTTCCTGCAATGCGAACAACACGGCTTTCACCAAAAATTGCCTCAACAGTGCTTTTAGGAACGGCAACATTTCCGCCTGGCACATAAATTGTGTTGGCCTGCCCAGTTATTGCAACAATTTCGCTTTGGGCATCCTCAGTTAAATTGCGCCCGTTAAAATCGTCTGTTTCAAGAAATATTGGCATTTTGTACTTGTATGAAAAAGAGCTTATTGAAAGAGCATCTTGGAAGTTTATGCCCATTGCAACTATGGCTTGTGAGTTTGGGTTGCCGCCAAGTTGCGTAATTTTATTTGCACATGCAACAGAAGTGTCCCAATAATGTTGCCCGTAAACACGCTCGTGCTGTGATATGCCAATGCCCTCAAGCTGCGCTTCAATATCGCCATAGATTGCAATGTTTCCACCGATAATGTAGGCTTTTGTTGCCCCAAGAGTTTTAATCGTCTCAAGAGTGCTTGCTGAAATTTCGCCGCGCCCGCTTAACAAAATTGGTGCGTCAAGCGTTCCAGCCAAGCCTGTTCCACTCATCGAATCAGCAAAATCGTCGTCACGTGCAATTACAACATTGCTGCAACCTTGAGGAAATGCTTCTTTTGCAATTGCATT
>CAYVDR010000143.1:2921-4252 GCA_964450625.1 uncultured Senegalimassilia sp. | reverse complement strand
TTTGTTTTTAGAAGCTGGCAGAAGCAAGCAAGATTTAACAATGAGAATGGGGAAGTAACAACAGCAACGAAAGCTTATTAATAGCCAACAAAAAGCCCCGCAAAAACTTTTTTACGGGGCTTGAGTGAGGTTTAAGGGAATGTAAATTTACGTTGCCAAGATATTACCAGCAGACATAGAGTCAGGCAGGATTAAAGCTTCAAGTTAATCACAGGGCGCGCAGCAGCATAAGGATCAGAGATGCCGCTGTTATTCAGTATAGAACCAGTAGTAGATACATAGTATGCAGTGTTAGCTTTAATACCTGCTGAACGCAACCACCAATTGCATTCACCATTACTGCCCCAACCGTAATCACCAGTAGTTAGTGCATAAGCTGTTGGCATACACAACAAATTAGAGCTTGATATTCCAGTTGCTTCAGAATTAGAGGGTAAAAACACTTTATTTGTTGTCGCAACATCAGCCAAAGTTGTATTAGCAATTTTTGCTTGCTGAGCTGCTGTAAATGCGCCGTTATAGAAATCATCATCTAGCCATTTGCGGACATCACAATAATCCTGAGACCACACACTGCCTGAGCCTGTACTGTTCCAAGCCATAAACTTATGACCTTGCAAACTCATTAATGTTTGAACAGTGCTACCATCAGATACTGTACCGATATCAGTATTTAGTTTTACCCACTCAATCATTGTGCTATCTGTACCCGCTGCTGTTTGCTTGTAGTTACCAAACAGCACATGATCGCATGTTTTGCAGTGGTAGGCAATATCTCCGCTGCCATAAGCTTCAAGGTCATGACCCCCATCAGCAACATTGTCATAGTTACTTGTAACCTGAGTAGTTTCGCAAACACTACAAATAGTTTCTGCTCTAACCACTGTGCCGCCACCTGTGCATGTGCTGTTGGCCTTACTGTCATTAGGCAATGTTAGGTTTGATGTGGTTGGTGTGCCATTATGGTGCGCACGGTACTGACCATTTGCAGTAGCAGTGATCCCGCTGTCAATTTTTGAATCTTTTGAATTGTTTACTGTAACACTAACGTCACCTTTTGCAGCAGGTGTGGCGTCGGTGGTTTGTACGGTAATAATGAAGTCTTTTGTATCTTCGTTTGTGTTTGGTGATGTTACTGTTAGAGCGTCTGCACCGCTAAAGCTTACGGTTACCCCTCCTAGCGTAGAGCCTGTCGTAGTGTCGCTTGAAGCGTTGACTGTAATTTTGTACTTTGCGCTGTCTTTAGGGTTGGTAAGCGTAACGCTACCATCTGTTGTGGAAGTTATACCACTTGTGCTTGAAGCAGTAACTGTAACCTTTACATCCTCAGC
>CAYVDR010000143.1:0-2821 GCA_964450625.1 uncultured Senegalimassilia sp. | reverse complement strand
GCAATTTTCCAAGCAGTAGTGGCGCTGTCTTTAAAGTTGCCTTTGCCCGTTACTGTAAGCGTGTGGTTGTCAGATGCATTTATTTCTACGTTGCCCGACAGTTCATAGTCTTTTGGGCTGTCAAGAGTAAGTTTTTTGCCTTCTGTTGTTGTAACTTCAACTTTGCTTACTGTTTGGGTTTTCTTATTACCGTCGTATTCAAAGTTTTTGTCTTCTAGTGTAATGGTTGTGATGTCTTTAATTGACAGGGCGTTAATTTTAAATTCTGTTGTGGGTTTGGTTGTTGGAAGCGTGTAGTTGTTTGCATTATCGCCTGTAAGAGCAGTTGCTGTGGCAGTGTAGTTTGTGCCTGCATCGGTTTTGGCACCATCCACTGTAACTTCCACAACATCGCTTGCAACTTTATTGGACACAGTTGCTTTTGGTGCCTGGGCTTCACCGTTGTAAGTAAACGCTTTATTCTCCCAAGAAATTTGTGCTTCAGCCTGTGCAATCTTAAATGTTTTTTCAACTGTGCCAGCGCATGTGCCAGCACCTTTAATGATGATTTTACCAGTGCCAGCATTAACGTTGTTTTGGTAAGCCACTGTAAAATCGCTGCCCTGAGTTAGTCCATCAACCATAACTGCTGGTTTTTGTTCCTCGCCTGTGTAAACTAAGCCGGTGTCCCCTGTTACTTGAACCATAGCATCTGTTAGCATGCTGAATGTGACATTACCATTGGCATCAGTTTTGCCGCTACCACGTGTTGTATCGTCACTTTCAACAAGTACAACTTCCATGCCAGCTTGCGCAACAGTGCCTGCTTCATCCATTACAACGGCAACAACGTTTTTGCCCTTTGCTTCTTCTGAAAGTGTCACTGTGGCTTTGCCTTGCGCATCAACGCTTATGATAGCACCTTCAATTGGGTTAGCAGTTGGTGTGGCGTCGTCTGTGATTGTGAACTGGTATGTTTTGCCATCTTCGCCTATAACGGTGGCTTTGCCTTGCGCATCAGTTTCGTTTATATTAAGACTAGTGCTAAATATACCATCTTTACCAGTTTCGCCAGCAACACTTTCAGTATCCCCAATAATGGTAACACTAACGCCAGACTGAGGCTTTGTGCCCGCTGTGTCAGTTGTCACCTTAACATCAATAGCATCATTGATTTGCGTGCCTTCAGGCAATGCTACACACACATTGCCATTGTTATTTAAAGTAACCACTGCACCTGCAATTACACTTTGCGCAGTTGCATTGGTAACGTTAATTGTGTACGTAACTTTACCGTCTGGGCTTTTAAGTGTTACATTGCCCGTTTTTTCAGCAGTTACACCTTCTGTTACAACTTTGGATGTGTGCACGCCCTTGGAATTTGTTTTGCCACTTGAGCGAGCAGTTGTTTCACCTTCGTTGTAAACCGACACCTCAATGCCCGATTGAGCTTTTGTGCCATCCTCGGACATAAACGTTACAACAACGTTTGTGTCTTGCATGCCATTAGGCAGTGTTACTGTGGCTTTACCATCTTTGTCTACTACGATAGTTGCATCTTCAATGCCCTCAGCTGGTGTGGCTGTGTCTGTAACGGTTACTTGGTAGTTTACGCCATTTTCACCTTTAACTATTGTTGTGCCGCTTGCATCTGTTACAGCAGCAGGAGCAACTGCCTTAAATGTGCCATCGGCAGCAGTTGCGCCACTGTTGCGCTGCTTGCCGTTGCTTCTGTTAATAACAACTTGAGAGCCTTCAGCACCTGTGGTGCCAGTCTCGTCATAAACTGTGACAACAACGTCTTCGTTGTCATATTGCGCAGGAAGCGTGATTGTTGTTACACCGTCTTTATCAACAACAACAGAAGCACCTTCAATTGGATTTGCAGGATCTGCTGTGTCTGTTAGAAGAATTGGCTGAGCTTTGTCAGTTTTTGGGTTTGTTGGGCTTGCTTTGCCATCTTCGCCAGTCACGCCTTTATTTGTGACATATGATTTAAAAACACCTTCAGCATCTGTGGTGCCACTGTCGCGGCTCATTCCACCCAGGTTATTTATGTCAATGACTTTGCCTTCAAGTGGGTGACCCGACGCATCGCAAAGTGTTGCCTTAACATCCTTGCTGCTTGCGTTGCGTGGAAGTTCAACAATTGTTTTGCCTTCTGAATTAATGTAAACGCTTGCACCCTCAATGGCATTGCCAGCTGTGTCTGTTAAAACAAACGCATACTTCGTGCCGTTTGTGTCTGTTGGTGTTGCTTTACCGTTTGCATCAGTTGAAGCAGCTTCCAGCCACTTTGCATAAATTGTTGTTGACTTGTTAATCACTTCTTCATTGAAGTTAAACACCTGTGTTAGTTCTTTGTCTTTATACCAGCCATCAAGCCCGCTTCCCACTTTTACTGGAAGTTCATCTGGCTGGTAGGCTTTGCCACCCTTCCAAACTTTTTGAGCATCAACGCTGCTGCCACCGTTTGTATCGAATGAAACTTTGCGCCAGTTCCAAAGGTTCATTTTTGCAATGTCAATAACAACCTGAGGCATTACAAATGCGCCACCTAAGATGTCAACAGTGTAAATGTCTTGTGCCGCACTTGTTAAAAATGCTGGCACGCTTTGTTCATTGTTTGTGTAGATGCCTTCTAGGGTTGCTGTGCTAACGCTGCCACATACAGCGTTTGTGTTTGCAAGCAGTACTACACCGCCATTTTTGCCAGCAAGCGCAGAGCCTGCCAGTGCGTCTGTACCTTTTGGAGCTTCAGCACCATTTGCAATACACACAGTGTTGGCGCTAAGTTTGTAGCCGCCCTCTTCGCTTGTTAAATAACGCGCAATTTCGTTTG
>CAYVDR010000142.1:0-4283 GCA_964450625.1 uncultured Senegalimassilia sp. | reverse complement strand
ACACCGTTTATTGTTGAGCTTAAAGCATGCGGTGGCACAAAAGGTAGCGCTGCTGCAGCGCTTGCGCAAATCAAACAGCGCAACTATGCTTCCATTTTCAACGATGCCCTAACAGGTGAACAGCAGTTTGCGCACCAACCATTGGCAGTTGCAATTGTTTGGGACAAGCAAACAAAAGTGCATGAATGTGCTATTGAGGGGTTGTAAGTTGAAATTGTAAGTTGGACGGTGTTGCGTTCACGTTTGCAATTTGCCTGCGCTTGGGGCATTTAGCATTTTTGTTAGCTTTAAGTTTGGTATTGTGGCTTTGCGGTATAGTTTTTTGAGAAACAATTTTGGCTGTTGGTTCAAGCCATTAGGTGTGTTTTTTGCTACTTTACACATAAAAATTGGGGGTTAGATGCAACTTAGAAGTAATTATATTACGCAAGGTGTAGCAAGGGCTCCACATAGGGGCTTGCTAAAGGCCGACGGCATGACCGATGAGGAGCTAAAGCGCCCGCTTGTTGCTGTTGTTAACTCGCGAAATGACATTATCCCTGGTCACAACAACCTTGACAAAATTTGCGAAGCTGTAAAAGCTGGCATATACATGGCTGGTGGTGTGCCATTTGAGGTGTCAACAATTGGCATTTGCGATGGCATTGCAATGAATCACAAGGGCATGCACTATTCACTTGTGTCGCGCGAAGTTATTGCCGACAGCTTTGAATGTGCTGTTATGGGGCATGCTTTTGACGCTGCTGTTTGCATTCCAAACTGCGACAAAATTGTGCCTGGCATGTTGCTTGGTGCTCTGCGCGTGAACGTTCCAACAGTGTTTGTTTCGGGCGGCCCCATGTTGCCTGGCACAGAGCCTGGTTGCGTTGGTGGGCAAATGATTGACTTAAACACGCTCTTCGATGGTGCTGGCAAAGTTGCTGCTGGTGAAATGACAGAAGAGGAGCTAAAAGTATACGAAAATACAGCACTTCCAACATGTGGCAGTTGCGCAGGGCTGTTTACTGCAAACTCCATGAACTGCTTATGCGAGGCACTTGGCGTGGCGCTTCCTGGCAACGGTACAATCCCTGCAGTTTATTCACAGCGCTTACGTCTTGCAAAACATGCAGGCGCAAAAGTAATGCAACTGCTTGAAAATGGCATTTGCATTCGCGACATAGTGAATGAACATGCAATTCACAATGCCATGGAATGCGACATGGCATTCGGTGGTTCCACAAACACGGTGCTTCACTTAACTGCAATTGCAAAAGAGGTTGGCTGCCCAATTTCAATGGATGTGTGGGACGCTGCAAGTGCAAAAACGCCTCACCTTGTAAAAATTGCGCCATCAAGTACACGCCCGCTTCAAGACTTATACACTGTGGGTGGCGTGCCAGTTGTAATGCATGAGCTTAACCGTGCGGGGCTTTTGGACATGCGCGCCACAACATGCATGGGTAGCATGCCTGAATACATTGAAAATTGCACAAAGCCAGCCGATGGCGTTGTGTGCAGAACGTTTGATAACCCCTTCTCCAAGCAAGGTGCGCTTCGTGTACTTCACGGCAACATTGCACCTGGCGGCGGCATAGTCAAAAAGTCTGCGGTTGCTGAAAGCATGATGTGCCACACAGGTCCAGCCCGCTGCTTTAACAGCGAGGAAGAGGCTTGCAAGGCAATTTTTGCTGGCGAAATTAAGCCAGGCGACGTTATTGTTATTCGCTATGAAGGCCCTGCAGGCGGCCCAGGCATGCGTGAGATGCTAACCCCAACGTCTGCCATTGTTGGCATGGGGCTTTCAAAGTCGGTTGCACTGCTAACCGATGGGCGTTTTTCTGGCGCATCGAAAGGGCCTTGCGTGGGTCACATTAGCCCAGAAGCTGCCGCTGGCGGGCCAATTGCGCTAGTTGAAGACGGCGATGAAATTACAGTTGACATAGATGGTGGTAAGCTTAACTTAAATGTTAGCAGTGACGAACTTGAAAGGCGCAAGGCTGCATTCGTGCCGCCTGCACCAAAGCACAATCACGGCGTGCTGGCAAAGTATGCTAAATTGGTTTCCTCAGCAGACAAAGGAGCATTCGTTTAAATGGCAAAAAGCGAAAAAAATAGCAAAAGCAAAGGTGCTGGCAGCAGCGGCACCTCAAGCACCATAAGCAACAAGCAGAGCAAGAAAATGAATGGGGCGCAGGCTGTTGTTGCATCCCTTGAGGCGCAAGGCTGCACAACAATTTTTGGCTACCCTGGGGGGCAAGCCATAAAAATTTACGATGCGCTGTACGATTCTGTGCAGCTGCACCATGTTTTGGCACGCCACGAGCAAGCGGCAGTTCACGCAGCTGATGGCTACGCCCGTGCAACGGGCAAGGTGGGCGTTGTAATTGTTACATCCGGTCCTGGCGCCACAAACACAGTTACTGGCATTGCAACCGCATACATGGATAGCGTGCCACTTGTTGTTGTAACAGCGCAGGTTCCACGAGGCATCATTGGCACCGACAGCTTCCAGGAGTCCGACATCGTTGGAATTACAATGCCAGTTGTAAAGCACTCCTACCTTGTTCAGTCAACAGCAGAGCTTACGCGCACATTTCGCGAAGCGTTTCACATTGCGTCAAGTGGCAGGCCAGGCCCTGTGCTAATAGACATTCCATCCGATATTTTGGCTGCGCAAGTGGTGTTTAATTACCCAACTAAAATTAACATGCCTTCCTACAAGCCAACTTACAAGGGCAACAAAAAGCAAATTCGTGGTGCTGTTAAAAAAATAGCACATGCTAAAAAGCCAATCCTTTACGCTGGCGGCGGCGTTATTTCTTCAAATGCGGAAGCCGAAGTGCTCAAGCTTTCTGCGGCTATGCAAATCCCCATTGTTACAACGCTAATGGGCAAGGGTTCTGTGCCGTCGGCGAACCCGCTTAACTTTGGGCTTGTTGGCATGCATGGCTCGAAGTATGCAAACGTTGCGCTTTCTGGTGCCGATTTAATCATTGCATGTGGCGCACGTTTTTCCGATCGTGTAACCGGTAAGGTTTCGGAGTTCGCAAAAGGTGCAAGTGTAATTCACATAGACATTGACCCAGCAGAAATTGGCAAAGTTGTGGGCGTTGACACGCCCATTGTCGGCAACTTAAAAGGCGTGCTTGCAGAAATAAATGCAGCCATTGCCGAGGCTGGTGCAAAGCCGCAAAGTGCAAAGTGGGTTGAAGAAATTTCTGCGCTCAAAAAACGCTACCCGTTGTATACAACTAGTTTGGGTGACGACACATCAACAATAGTGCCCGAAGTTGTTATACATTCGCTGTCGCAAAAACTAGACCCAAACAATTCAATCGTTGTTACAGAAGTTGGGCAGCACCAAATGTGGGCAGCCCAGCTAATAGAGCGCACACTGCCTCGTACTTTCATTTCATCTGGCGGGCTTGGCACAATGGGCTTTGGCTTCCCAGCTGCCATTGGTGTTGCGTTCGGGGTGCCAAAAAAGCAGGTCGTGTGCATTGCAGGCGATGGGTCTTTCCAAATGAACAGCCAAGAAATGGCAACAGCTGCAATAAACAACATCCCTGTTAAAGTGATAATTTTAGACAACCGTGCGCTTGGCATGGTGCACCAGTGGCAAAAGCTTTTCTATGGCAAGCGCTTCAGCCAAACGGAGCTTTCTGCAAACCCTGACTTTGTGAAACTCGCCGCTGCTTACAATTGGTCAGCAAAGCGTGTTGAGAAGCCAGAAGATGTTGATGCTGCTTTAGACGAAATGCTTGAGGCTAAGGGGCCATATCTTCTGGATGTAGCAATTCCACTTGATCAAAACGTGTTTCCAATGGTTGCCCCTGGTACTGCCGTTAGCGATGCGTTCGGCGCAATAGATGTGGATGCAGGGGCTGTGCGTGTGGGCTTAAATGAAGAAGGGGAGGGTGAGTAATCATGCGTCATATTCTTTCAGTGCTAGTTGAAAATAAGCCAGGCGTTCTTTCACGTGTAACTGGGCTTTTGTCACGCCGTGGCTTCAACATCGATTCTCTTTCAGTAGGGCCTACTGAAAGTGAAAAAACATCACGCATCACAATTGTTGTAACAGCCGATGCCGTGGCATACGAACAAGTTACAAAGCAGCTTAACAAGCTAATTAGCGTTTACAAAATCACAGACCTAACTGCAACGCCTGCAACAGAGCGCGAGCTTGTGTTAATTAAAGTTCATGCAACACCAGAGCGCCGCAACGAAATTATTCAAATCGCCAATGTTTTTAGGGCAAAAATTGTTGATGTGGGCAAGTCGAGCCTCACCATTGAAGCCAC
>CAYVDR010000141.1:0-4290 GCA_964450625.1 uncultured Senegalimassilia sp. | reverse complement strand
GCTATAACAAGTGCTACGGTGTGGATGAAGTGAAAAAGGGTTTTGGTGTTAAAACGCTTATGCAAGTTGCGTGTAAAAAACTTGCGCTATACTAGCAAAAACATAAGTTTTCGTTTTCTTTACACCATAAGAAAGGAATGCTATGACAAACGAAATTCCTGGTACATTGCATGTTTCAAACGATGTCATCGCTGATTTAGTGGGCAACGCGGCACTTGAGTGCTACGGCGTTGTTGGCATGTGCGCACCAAACGCAGTTGACGGCATCACAAAAATTTTGCCAGCCTCACGCCTTCGCCGCGGCGTTGTTGTTAACACAACCGAAAGCGGCGTTCACGTTGATTTATATATTGTTGTTGAATACGGCACAAACATAAACACTGTGTCGCAAAACCTTATTGACCAGGTTTCTTTTGCTATAAAAGAATACACGCGTCTTGAAATTGCCGGCGTTGAAGTTCACGTTCAAGACGTTAAGGTTCGCAGGTAATTTAGCCGTTCGCATCTACAAATAATAGCTTTTAAGGAGCCTGAATTATTCATGTCTGACACATACACACTAAACGATGTTATAAATGCAATTGCAGCTGCTTCTAAGGAATTGTCCGCAAGAAAAGACGAGATAAACCGCCTAAACGTCTTTCCTGTGCCCGATGGCGACACAGGCACAAACATGTCGCTTACAATTGAATCTGTTGTAGCAAATTTGGCAAAGCTGCCAATTGGTGCGAAAGCTGCAGAAATTAATAAAGCCATTGTTAATGGCGCGCTAATGGGTGCGCGCGGCAACTCTGGTGTTATTACATCACAAATTTTGCGTGGGCTTTGCGAAGGTGCTGCGGGTGCTAGTGCAATAAATGCCCAAACGGTTGAACGCGCGTTTGCTCGCGCACAAGAAGTTGCATTTAGTGCTGTAAGAAAGCCTGTTGAGGGAACAATTTTAACAGTGCTTAAAGATTCAGCTTCCGCTGCAAAATTTGCGTGCAAGAAAAAAATGGGCACAAATGAAGCGCTAATGCATATAGTTGATGAAGCCTATGCATCGCTTCAGCGCACACCAGAGCTTTTGCCAGTGCTTAAGGAAAACGGTGTTGTAGATTCTGGCGCTTATGGGCTTGCAATTTTGCTTGACAGCTTTGTTGCTGCCCTTACTGGCAAGGAAGGCCCACTAGCCGATGAACTGGCGTTTTTGCGCGATGGTGCACACAAAGTTGAAATCGAGCAAATTAACGACTGGGAAGGCAGCACCTACACTTACTGCAATGAATTTTTAGTTGACTCCACAACGCTAGACAAAAACGAAGCGCTTAACTTCTTGCAAACAATGGGTGATTGCGAGCTGTGCGTAGGGGAGGCTCCAAAGTTTAAAGTGCACGTTCACTCAAACACGCCAGATAAAGTGCTTGCCTACTTTCTGCAACGCGGCCAAATTTCAGAGGTGTTCATTCACAATATGAAATTACAATCTGAAGACCGCACCAACAAGCTTGAACAAGAGGCTGCAAAGGAAAAGAAAGCAATTGGCTTTGTTGCTGTTGCAGCAGGCAGTGGCAACGCAAAAATTTTAGAATCGCTTGGCGTTGATGTTGTTGTGTCTGGCGGGCAAACCATGAACCCTTCCACGAAGGATTTACTGGATGCCGCAAGTGGCATAAACGCTAATGCTATTGTGTTTTTACCAAACAACAAAAACATTATTATGGCTGCTCAAAGTGCATGCGAGTTGCTTGATGTGCCCGCAGGAGTTGTGCCTACGCGTTCTGTGCCGCAAGCGTTTAGCGCAATGTTTAATGTGGACGCAACGCAAAGCCTTGAAGCAAACATTGAGGCTATGACAAGTGTGCTTGACGAAGTGAAAACCGGTGAAGTTACAACAGCTATTAAAGATTCTAAGAGCGCAAGCGGCGAACCAATTAAAAGTGGCGATGTCATTGGAATTACAGATGGCGAAATTCATGCTGTGGGCAGCGCAAATGAAGACGTTGTAATGGCGCTATTAGAGCACATGGGTGCCCAAGATTGCGACACGTGCACGCTTTTAGCTGGCGAGGGTTTTGACGATGCTGCGTTTGAGCGCTTGCAAAACCAAATTGAAGCCAAATACGCTGACCTTGAAATTGATGCCCACCGCGGCGAGCAACCGCTTTACCCAGTTGTTTTCTCACTGGAATAGAAGGTGCGTGTGCAAACGCGGCTTAGTGCAACATTAACGCTTGACCAGCCCGTAAGTTGCGTTAAGCAAGTAAGCCCTGCACGCGCAAAAGCACTGAAAGGCCTTGGCATTTGCACAGTAAGCGACCTGCTGGCTCATTTCCCAAGGCGCTATGTTGACTTGTCATGCATCTGCACAATTGCAAACGCTCAAATTGGCAGCCAATGCACAATTGTGGGCAGCATATATGGCTTGGAATTAAAGCAGCCAAAACCAAAACTAAAACTTGTTGAAATTACTATTGTTGACGGCACATCAACGCTTATTGTTACATGCTTTCGCCAGCCATGGCTTGCAAAGCAGCTGCAAGCAGGCATGCGCATTGCAGTTGCCGGCAAGGTGGAGTTTAACTACGGCTTTAAACGCATGATTAACCCCTACATGGAAGTTTTAAGCACCGAAAACAATGCAGCATATGGCATGATTATCCCAGTTCACGGGCTTTGCGACAAAATTTCAGCCACCGTAATGCGCAGCTTTGTAAAAAACGCACTTGAAATTTGCACTGGCATGTACGACCCACTTCCACTAAAGCTTAGGGTTAAATACCGCTTAATGTCTAAAAACCAGGCACTTAATTGCATTCACTTTCCAAAAACAATGCAAGAGGTTGCACAAGCGCGCCGGCGCATAGTATACGAAGAATTGCTGCTGCTTGAACTAAAGCTTATGCAACAAAATGCAGCCCGCACGCAGGGGCAACAACCCGAACAGCACATTACAGATGGCAGTTGCGTTAGCGCACTTAACGCATCGCTGCCGTTCGCATTAACTGAAGAGCAAACGTGCGCACGCAATGCAATTTTGCAGAAAATGGCTGAAAATGCACCCATGAACCACATGCTGCTTGGCGATGTTGGCACTGGCAAAACAATTGTTGCTGCATTTGCACTTGCTGCGGCAGCCGACACAAATGCACAGGCGTGCCTACTTGCGCCAACTGAAGTTTTAGCAACCCAACATGCGAAAACGCTAGGCGCACTGTTCAGTGAAATTGGCGTTTCATGGGCACTTTTAACTGGCTCCACTACTGCAAAAGCGCGCGTTGAAATTTTAGAGCAGCTTGCCTGTGGCAAAACTGATGTATTAATTAGCACACATGCCGCACTTGAGCCAGACGTAAAATTTTCGCACATGTCGCTTGCAGTAATTGACGAGCAGCAGCGCTTTGGCGTTGAACAGCGTAAAGCCTTGTTAAGCAAAGGCGTGGCACCCGATGTTTTATACCTTACTGCAACCCCAATTCCTAGAAGTTTAGCTCTTGCAACATTTGGTGGCACATCGCTTTCATACTTAAAAAGCAAGCCTAACGCAGGGGCAGCGCGCGAAACATTTGTGCTCGACCGCGCAAACATTGGCACGGTACTTGACAGCGCAAAGGATGCGCTAAAGCGCGGTGAGCAAGTTTACATTGTATGCCCGCTTGTTGGGCAAGACGCTGACGCGCGCGATGAACGTGCAGGTTCAAAAAAGCCAGAAATTGATGAAGAGGCAAGCACTTACACATCTGTTGCAATTGAAAATGATGCTGATTTACAGGGCGAAAATATTGCTGCTGCAACAAAGCAAGCCGAGTATTTGCAAAATACAGCCTTCATTGACTGGAAAGTCGAAGTGCTGCACGGCAAAATGAAGCCCAGCGAAAAACAAGAGGTTATGCAACATTTTGTGGAAGGCAGCACGCAGGTTTTAGTCTCCACAACAGTTATTGAAGTTGGCATTGATGTGCCAAATGCAACTGTAATGATCATCCAAGATGCCGACCGTTTTGGCTTATCTCAGCTCCACCAGCTGCGCGGGCGCGTTGGGCGTGGTGAAAAACCTGCAAAGGTTTATTTAGTCTCAACATCTAAATCACCCATAGCATTGCAACGCCTTTGTGCAATGGAAGGCTGTGACGATGGCTTTAAGCTTGCCAAATTTGACTTGTCGCTTCGTCGCGAGGGCGACATTTTAGGCAACCGTCAACATGGTGCAGGCATTTTAAAGCTTGTTAACATTGTGCGCGATGAAAAGGTTATTGAAGCAGCCCATGGCGATGCCACAGAAATCTTGAAAGCCGACCCTAAGCTTCAAGC
>CAYVDR010000140.1:0-4291 GCA_964450625.1 uncultured Senegalimassilia sp. | reverse complement strand
CCACCAAGAGTAAACGTGTTTCCAATTTGTGTGCCGCTACCAGAAATGCCATGCCTACTGCCCCGCTTTTCCCAACCGCTTCCAGAAATACCTTCGCTGCCAAGACCAGTTGTTTTCTTGAGTTCAGCTGGGATTTCGCGAATAAAACGCGATGGAGGGTTTGTTTGAGTGCGCCCGAAGAGTTGACGTTTTTGCGCGCACGTTAAAAACAGCTTTTTGCGCGCACGAGTAATGGCAACATAAGCAAGGCGTCGCTCCTCTTCTACTGCGGCTGGCTTTAAAAAGTCCATAATGTGCGGGAAAATGCTCTCTTCCATGCCAGCAACAAACACACAATCAAATTCCAAGCCCTTTGAAGCGTGTACTGTCATTAGTGTAACTGCATCCTGCCCACCTTCAGCAAGCGTGTCAAGGTCAGTTCTAAGGCGTACCCATTCCAAAAAATCGGAAAGTGAATTGCCAAACAAAACGCGCCTAGGCTGCCCACTTTCGTTGGCTGTGGTGGCATTTTGCGCATTCTGTGTACTTGCGTCCGCAACTTGTTCGCCTTCAGGCGCACTAGCAGTTGGAGCAGCAAAGTCAGCTGCTTCTTTGTCATGCGTTTGCGAAAACTCGTCTACAACCGACAAAAACTCTTGAATGTTTTCAATTCTCTCTTGAGCCTCTTCGCTGCCTTCTGCACGCAAAGAAGTAATTAAGCCAGATGACTCAATTATGCCCTCAACCGTTTCGCGTAAGTTGCAATTTTCACTTTGAACACCGCTTACAACTTCCAAAAAACTCTTTAAAGAAGTGCGGGTGCTTGGACGCAAATTCTTATTGTCGCAAGCTAGTGCAAGGGCTTGCATAAATGTGATGCCCTGAGCAACTGCATCTTGCTCTATAAAAGAAATAGAAGTTTTACCAATGCCGCGACGAGGTTTGTTTATAACACGCTTCGCAGAAATGTCGTCTGAAGGGTTGACGCAAAGTGTGATATATGCAATTAAATCGCGAATTTCAGCTCGGTCAAAAAAACGAGTGCCACCAACAATTTTATAAGGGACGCCTGCGCGAAGCAGCATGTCCTCAAGTACACGGGACTGTGCATTTGTGCGGTAAAACAATGCAATTTGGTTGTACGATGTGCCTGAGCGGTGAAGTTTTTCAATTTCGCCAGCAATCCAACTGCCCTCTTCGCGTTCGTCTGGTGTTGTGCAAACCTGAATTTTGTCACCATTGCCTGCACTTGTAAACAGGCGCTTTGCCTTGCGATGTTTATTGTTTGCAATAACCGCATTTGCAGCTTTAAGCACATTGCCAACGCTGCGGTAATTTTCTTCAAGCTTTATGACAGTACAATTTTTGTAGTCTTTTTCAAACTCCAAAATATTGCGAATGTCAGCCCCACGCCAACTGTAAATTGACTGGTCATCATCGCCAACAACCATTATGTTTTTGTGTTTACTAGCCAAAAGACGCGTAATTTCATATTGCGCACGGTTTGTGTCTTGGTATTCATCGACCAAAATGTAACGAAAGCGGTTTTGGTAGGCATCAAGCACGTCTTTGTTATTTTTAAACAAAATGTAGGTGTACAAAAGCAAATCATCGAAGTCAAAAGCATTGGCAGCCTTTAGACGTTTTTGCAGCACATCATAAACTTTAGCAGCAATTTTGCCTGGAAAATCGCTTACACTTTCTTCAAATTCTGCAGGCAATAAAAGTTCATTTTTTGCATTTGAAATGCGGTTTGCAATGCCCTTTAATGGAATGTGTTTAGGGTCAATGTTTAGCTGTTCCATTATTTCTTTGTACAGGCGTTTTTGGTCGTCTGTGTCGTAAATTGTGAAGTTAGCACTAAAGCCAAGCTGCTTAGCATTAGCGCGCAAAATTGCAACGCACATGCTGTGAAATGTTTTCACCCACATGCCACTGCCTGCACTACCAACAAGCGCGCCTAAGCGCTCACGCATTTCTTTAGCAGCCTTATTCGTAAACGTTATGGCTAAAATTTCCCAAGGAGCAACATTTTTGTCTTCAAGAAGGTGAGCAATGCGAAACGTTAGTGCACGCGTTTTACCAGAACCTGCACCAGCTAAAACAAGCAAAGGCCCTTCAGTACATTCAGCAACTTTACGCTGCTGTGAATTAAGAGTTGAAAGATCGACAGACATAAATGTTTAACCACCAATTAGACGTATGTGAATAAAAACCCGCCACATAAAATTGCAACGGGTCTTAATTGTACTTTAAAATGCGCTGAGCAACGCGCAATTAACGAAAATTAACCATTGACTGTAAGACATATGCAAATGCAACTAACAAATACAAATACACAACAAAAGACTGGTTTATGCGCACGCATTAGCAGCAATAGACACGCATGTTAGCTGTGTAAATGCTGTTTTAAAGGTTGCTAGTTGCGCGTAAGCTTTCTGTGAATGCGGTGCGGTTTTGCAGCTTGTTCACCCAAACGCTCAATGCGGTTTTTTTGGTAGGAGTCAAAGTTACCCTCGTACCAAAACCATGTGCCAGGGGCATCGTCTGTGCCTTCCCAAGCCAAAATGTGGGTTGCAACGCGGTCTAAAAACATGCGGTCATGACTTGTAACAACCACACAACCAGCAAAGCGCATAAGTGCCTCTTCAAGGCTTGCAAGTGTTTCTGTATCAAGGTCATTTGTGGGCTCGTCTAGCAACAGCAAGTTGCCGCCTTGCTTTAGGGTAAGTGCTAAATTTAGACGGTTACGTTCACCACCAGAAAGCACACCAGCAGGCTTTTGCTGATCGGGGCCTTTAAAACCAAAACTTGCAACATATGCGCGGCTTGGCACTTCAGTTTCACAAACTTGCATGTAATCAAGCCCGCCAGAAACAACTTCCCAAACAGATTTTTCGCCATCTATGCCGCTTCTGCCCTGGTCAACATAGGAAACTTTCACAGTTTCGCCAAGGGTTAGCGTGCCTGCTGTTTGTTCTTCTTGCCCAACAATCATTTTAAACAACGTGGATTTACCAACGCCATTAGGGCCAATAACGCCAACGATGCCATTACGTGGCAAATCGAATGAAAGGTTGTCAATAAGCACGCGCTCGCCAAAGCTTTTGCAAAGCCTGTCAACTTTAAGAACTTCCGCACCTAAGCGAGGCCCTGCTGGAATTTGAATTTCTGTAAAGTCAAGCTTTTTTGATGCTTTAGCCTCAGCTGCCATTTGCTCGTAGCGTTCAAGACGCGCACGGCTTTTAGCTTGGCGCGCTTTAGGTGAGCTTCTTACCCATTCAAGCTCACGAGATAGGCGTTTGCTAAGCTTTTCATCGCGCTGCTTTTGGCTAGCAATGCGTGCAGCTTTTGTTTCAAGATATGTTGAGTAATTGCCCTTATAAGGGTAAAGGCTGCCACGGTCAACTTCGCAAATCCACTCGGCAACGTTGTCTAAAAAGTAGCGGTCGTGCGTTACAGCAAGCACAGCCCCTGAGTATTTGTGCAAAAACTGCTCAAGCCACAAAACTGATTCAGCGTCTAAGTGGTTTGTTGGTTCGTCTAAAAGCAACAAGTCGGGTGCTTCAAGCAAAAGCTTGCAAAGTGCCACGCGGCGTCGCTCGCCACCAGAAAGCACTTTTACAGGCACATCTGATTCTGGGCATTGCAGTGCATCCATCGCTTGGGTAAGTTGACTGTCTAAATCCCAACCATCTGCAGCATCAATTTCATCTTGCAACTTGCCCATTTCTGTCATTAGGGCATCATAATCGGCATCAGGTGCAGCCATTTCCTCACCAATTTCATTAAAGCGAGCAATTTTTGCCTTGATGCTAGCAAATGCACCCTCGACATTTTCAAGAACAGTTTTTTCTTCGTCAAGCGGGGGTTCTTGCTGTAAAAGCCCCACGCTATAGCCTTCTGTTAGTTTAGCTTCACCATTGCTAACCTCATCAAGACCTGCCATGATTTTAAGCAACGTTGACTTGCCCATGCCGTTTGGCCCAACAACACCAATTTTGGCACCTGGGTAAAACGACAGGGTAACGTTATCTAAAATAACCTTGCTACCATGTGCTTTGCGTGCATTATACATTTGGTAAATAAACTCAGCCATTAAACTTGCCTTTCTTAATTTCAATTCATAACATTATTAAAGCTTTATGGTAAGTTATGCTTGAACTACTGTTTTATGCTTGTTTCTTGTCATCAGCGCCCTCGCCTAAAAGCGGAAGCATAATTGTAAAGCATGAACCTTTGCCCTTTTCGCCTTCGACGCTAACTTGCCCATCATGCCTGTCAACAATTTCTTTTACAACGGAAAGCCCCA
>CAYVDR010000139.1:2592-4299 GCA_964450625.1 uncultured Senegalimassilia sp. | reverse complement strand
AAAAACACATTGCAGGTGTTGGTCGCACATTTGAAAGCTTGCAGGAAAAGGGGCTGGTCGCACGCACGGAAAATGCCTGGGTGCCAACAAAGCAAGGCTGGCTTTGCGGCAATGAACTTTATGGTGCACTTTATGATTTGGCGTAATGGCAATGTAAGGCATGCAAAATCAATTAAGTCTGCTTATATATAACCACTACAGAATTTATGTGCTGGAATTTTGTATTTATGTTAAATATGTTTTGACATTTTGGTGGCGTTAATGTTCTGTGCTAGAATACCAAACCGTTGTTGTTGTTGTTCGGGCTGCTCTACCGCGAGCAGTTCAACAGCGAGTACGGGCAAGAAAACACTTTGTTTTCTTGCCCGTACGTTTTGCCAACGTGGCTCAGTTGGTAGAGCAACGCTCTCGTAAAGCGTAGGTCACCGGTTCAAATCCGGTCGTTGGCTCCATGAATTTCCGTTGCTTTTAGTAACTTTAAAAAA
The DNA here is from genome assembly GCA_964450625.1 of uncultured Senegalimassilia sp. GTDB lineage: Bacteria > Actinomycetota > Coriobacteriia > Coriobacteriales > Eggerthellaceae > Senegalimassilia. Next base: position 3,814 of record CAYVDR010000139.1, on the reverse strand, counting down.
CTTAGAAACAGTTTGTTTCTAAGTTTTTTTGTTTGAGCGGCCTTTATTCCCCTAACGTCTAGTTTGTGTAAACTGCAAGTGCATGGGCATTACAGCCTTGCAGGCAGTTGCTTTGAAGCTTGTAAACGCTTAGCTTACCTTACGTTCCATAATGTAGTCGTCCATTATAAAACCGCTGCCAATGCTTGTTTCAACGCTGTCAATAACGTCAAAACCTTTGCCCTTGTAAGCGCGAATGCCCAGTTCATTTTGCTTGTTAACGGTTAAGTACATTGCACTTAAATTGCGAGCTTTACAAAGTTTGGTGTAAAAATTTATAACTTCGCTGGCATAGTGTTTGCCGCGTTGCTGTTTATAAAGGTAAATCTTAGAAATAAAAAACCTGCTTGTTTCAGTTTCATTGTGCCCACCCGTGTAGCCAACAATTTCGCCTTCACCATTTCTTAAAAGCCAGTATTCGTAATTGTTGTTTGCCATATCACGCTCAATGGCGTTTAAGCTTTGGAAATTTTCAACCATGTAATCTGTTTGCGCTTGCCCAATAAGCGCTGGCCAATATTCGTTCCAAATTTCGCTTGCGATTTTTGCAAGCATTTGTTTTTGCTCTTTAGTTTTAACATCTACAAATTCAATAGCCATGTTTGCTCTTAGCCCCTTTCGGTTGCGTTTATTTCTGTATTGTAACACGCACAATTCTTAGGCGTTACAAAGTGTTTTAAACGCTGTTAACAATCGTAATCTGGCTTTTCAGCAGCGCATTTAGTGGCAAACTAGCAAGTGTAATGCATAAGTTGCACACGTGCAACACACAAATTTAGGAGGTAATTATGCTTGATAGTGGAACAAGCGCTTTTATGCTAGTAAGCGCTATGTTGGTGCTTTTGATGACGCCCGGCCTTGCTTTTTTCTATGGCGGGCTTTCAAGGCGTAAAAATGTTGTGAACACCATGATTATGGCGTTTGCAGTTATGGGCATTGTGGCAGTTGTTTGGGTTGTTTGCGGTTGGTCGTTTAGCTATGGCGGCGACGGCTCAATACCTTTTTTTGGTGGCTTTGACCAGCTGTGTCTAAATTCCACCGTAACGGAGATGTTGAATGAGGCGAAAAACACACCAGGTGCATTGGAGTTGCTTTCAGGCAGCGCAGCCCTTTCAACAGATGCTGAAGTTGCCTACCCTGCCATAATTGACGTGGTGTTTCAGTTGGCATTTGCAATGATCAC
>CAYVDR010000139.1:0-2492 GCA_964450625.1 uncultured Senegalimassilia sp. | reverse complement strand
GTGGCAGCGCTAGCAATTCTAAACACCGTTGTGGCATCAGGTGCTGCCCTTGTGTCATGGATGGTTGTTGAGCGCTTGCGTGTTGGCAAGCCTACGCTTGTTGGTGCAGCCACTGGCCTTGTTGCTGGCTTGGTTGTTATAACCCCTGCTGCAGGCTTTGTTGAGCCTTGGGCAGCCGTTATAATGGGCTTCATTGTGTCGCCTGTTTGCTACTTTGCAATTTCATTCTTAAAAGCCAAAATTGGTTACGACGATGCTCTTGATGCATTTGGCTGCCACTGTGTTGGCGGCATAACAGGTGGCATTCTAACTGGGCTTTTCTGTGTGCCAGAACTTTCTTGGACAAAGTTTGGTGGGCTTTTTTACACAGGCGACCCAACGCTTTTAGGTGCGCAAGTGCTAGGCATTTTAATTACTATTGCGTTCGTTGCCATCGCAAGCTTAATAATTGGCTTTGTAATAAAGCTTTTGTTCAAAGGCAACTTGCGAGTTTCCGAAGCACAAGAGGCACAAGGCTTAGATGTTGCTGCACATGGTGAGTCTGCATACCCAGCCTACATTGGCCTTGACTAAAAGAACTAAAGGCAAATTAAAGGAGAAGCAAAATGAAAAAAATTACAGCAATAGTTAGACCTGAGAAGCTTGAGCCGCTAAAGGAAGCACTGTTTGCAGCAAAAGTTTCTGGCATGACAATTTCGCAGGTGCAAGGCTGCGGCAGCCAACACGGGTGGAAGGAATATTACCGTGGTACTGAAGTGCTTCTAAACATGGTGCCAAAGGTGAAGTTTGAGCTAATTGTAAGCGATGAAAACGTTCAAAGCGTTGTTGATGTCATTAAGAAAACTGCTCAAACAGGCAACGTGGGCGACGGAAAAATTTTCGTTTTCCCAGTTGAAGAGGTTGTTCGCATTCGCACTGGGCAAACGGGCGATGATGCAATTTAAAATCATGCGCTGTTCTGAATGAAGGCGCAATTGCTCATTTTAAAGCTAGCAAACAAAAAACCCTTGCACGCATATGTATGCAAGGGTTTTTTGTTGGGGTTTCAAAAGTTGTGCTAAAAAGCAAGTGCTTTTAACTTGCCTGCAGCTGCTGCTGTTCGTTTTGTTGCTCTTCGTTTTCTTCAGCATTAATAATTGCACCTGGCACAAAGTCGCGCCCTTCACGGCGCCACTGTCTGTATTCTGCAGCTGCTGCAAACAAAACATCGGTGGAAGAGTTGATTGCAGTTTCAACAGAGTCTTGAATAACACCAATAACAAAGCCAATGCCAACAACTTGCATGGCAACATCGTTGCTAATGCCAAACAGGCTGCAAGCAAGTGGAATTAACAGCAAGCTGCCGCCTGCAACGCCAGAAGCACCGCAAGCAGAAACCGCAGCTAGCGCACCTAAAATTACAGCTGTAATAAAATCAACTTGAATGCCCATTGTGTGTGCAGCCATCATTGCCATTACAGAAATTGTAACGGAAGCACCACCCATGTTTATTGTGGCCCCAAGCGGGATTGAAACTGAATAGATGTCCTTGTTAAGCCCAAGGCGCTTGCAAAGTTCCATGTTAATTGGAATGTTAGCGGCTGAACTGCGTGTGAAAAATGCCGTGATTGCAGAATCTTTAATGCAGCGAAACACAAGAGGGTAGGGGTTTTTCCTGAAAGTCAAAAACGCAATTAGAGGGTTTACAACAAGTGCTACAACAAGCATGCAGCCCACAAGCACACACAAAAGCATGCCATATTCAGTGAAAATTTCCAAGCCATTTTCGCTAACAGATGTGTAAACCAGGCCTAAAACACCAAAAGGGGCAAATGCAATTATCCAGCGTACAATTTTGCCAATGGCATCAGAAATTGCCCCAAACACCTGCTTAACGTTGCTTTTTGCCGTGCGAAGTGCAATGCCCAGCAAAACCGCCCAAGCTAAAATGCCAAGGTAGTTCGCGTCAGCCAGTGAATCAACAGGGTTTGAAACAATGTTTGTTACAAGGCTAGACAAAACAGATGCAATGTCGGAAGGCGCGGACTGTTCTTTTGCTGCTGCAAGTGTAAGTTCAACTGGGAAAATGGTTGACACAAGCACAGCTACAAATGCGGCTGCAAACGTTGCAATTAAGTAGAGCACAATTACGGTTTTCATGCCGCCAGCTTGTTTGGCGTTCGCAAGTGCACTTATAACAAGAAAGAAAACTAGAATTGGAGCAACTGCTTTTAAGGCGGAAACAAACAGAGTGCCAAACATTGCAAGAACGCTGCTTCCAGGCAAGAATATGCCTAAAACAGCACCAATTACAAGCCCGCAAAAAATTCTTAAAATTAGGCTTATCTCATTCCAGCGCACCCAAGCTTTTTTGATTACATTCATAAACAAACCTTTCGTTTAACAGATGGTAGACAGTTTGTACAATTAAACTGAAAAAATTGCCTTGCGTAATTTAGCACAAATGCACAATGTGTTGTGCCTAAATTTTGAACTATAACAATTTGTGTGAA
>CAYVDR010000138.1:0-4321 GCA_964450625.1 uncultured Senegalimassilia sp. | reverse complement strand
AGCAAAAACTCCAAACTCACTTGGGGTTTCTATCATAGTTTGAACCTGTGCGGAACTATAGCGTTTTGTGGTTAAATTGAACTGATTAGTTTTTGTTATAAGCTGACAAATTCGACTTGTGTGCTTGCTTGGGTCAATCTTCTTTGCAACAATTTCAAGCTGCTTAAGATAATCATCAAAATTCCCAGTTTTCTGCTTAAGGTTCTCCCGTGCTGACATGGCTTTGTATTGCTGGGTTTTTTGAAAATCTTCTTCAACAAGCACCGCACGTTTAAAGTGCTTGTCATAAACCTGTTTCAAAACCGCAGGCAAACGGGAAACATCATTAGGAAAATCAACAACCTGAACTTCTGGTAAGGAATGTGCAACCAAATCACGCTCTGTTGGGTTGTCATCCAAAAACACAAATGAATCAAGCCCTAAATTAAGACCTGCAGCAATGTTCACTATATTTCTGTCTTTGTTTTCCCAATTAATTTTTGTTGACACAAAATCATCCAATGAAAGCACCATGTGCGCATTTTCACGAAAGGCTAAAGCAGCATCATCAAAGTTGTTTTTCGAAACAATTGCCAACAAAACGCCTGCTTGCTTCATGCGCAGCAACTGACGCTGAACATCCTTGTAAATTAGACCCGTGTGTTCATCGCAAAGTGTAATGCCTCTCGCACCAACCTCGCCCACAACACCACCCCAAAGGGTGTTGTCCAAATCAACAACCATAACTTTTTTGGGTACAGCTCTGTTTGCCAAACTAACAATTTTGTCAGCTAATGCTTTCACAGCAAATGTTGAATATGGAATTCTTGCCAAGTACCACATTTTTTCAGAAAACGCCTTGTCAAGACCTAAATTAATAAGTGCACTGCTTTGATCAAAACGAAAAACATTTGCATGTTTTTGCATTATGCGGTCAAGTTTTTCACTAAACTTGGCTTCAAGTTCCCTGGCCGGGTTATGTTTACAGTCAGAAAAGAAGGGCGCTTGCGTGCATACAATGTCTGAAACATAAAAGTTGTGTGGTGCGTCAATGCACGCTTCCAAGTTACCAAACCAGTCATTCAACACCGCAAGTGCTTCATTGTGCGTGGTACAGCTGGCAAACAAAGCATCACCACAGACAAGAATTAAAGCATCCTCTACCTTACTTTCCCAAAAGTTTGAATTTTTGTTTAAAAAAGGTTCAAATTCATTGCCATACCCCACCTGACCAAACGCTTTAGCGCCACACTTATTTATCTGTTGAACTAATGGGTTTATATTGACGTTTGAACACAAAAATATGCTCATAATGCACTTCCTTGAAATTTTTGAACTTTTGCTATAATGCTGCTTGTTTCAAAAAAAATAACATGTAAGTATGCACACAGCATACAGGAATTTTTTGTGAAAGGCTTACGCAAGTGACAAACACTAAAAACCGCATAATTGTTTCATCAGGCACGGTGTATGCCATTTTCCCCGATCCAAATTACATTAAAAACAATGGATGCAAAGCATTTCAAAACGTAGTTTCCAGTGCACTTAATGTAGCAAAAGCAACAAAATGTACACACTTGGTTGTGCGTTTTGGGCAAGAGATGGAAAAAGCGGCTTCGAGGATTTTGCGCACGTTTGGCGGTAAAAGTGTAATTATGACTGCCCCCCCCCAGGCCATGCGCATGGGAAATTGAACTTACAAACCATTCTGACACCACAGGCTTAAACTTAAACACAACCCCTAACCTTCCTGACCACAGCATTGTTTCACAGCAAGAACTTGCCAGTCATTTAGATGAAACTTTTGGGGAGAGACCACTTTCAATTGCATTTAGCCCACACCAAGATGATGAGGTTTTCACACTTGCAGGAGCAATTTTTGATGCTTCCAAGCGTGGCAGTGTTGCAGCAGTCTTATGCACGGACGGTAAAGCATGTGAAACACGCCTTAATTTAGCTGATGGCAACAGCTGCAAAGAACTTAACGACAACCATCAGTTCAACTTTTCAGAAAAGGAATATGGCACACTTCGTGACAAAGAATTTATTGAAGCATGCTGTGCGCTGGGCATTTCAAAAGAAAATATAATACTTGATGCTGAGCGCATGGAAGACGGCAAGGCAACCAAAAATGGCTCAAAAAAAATTGTAAGCAGATATGCACGCCTGTGGCCAGAAGCAACTTTTATTACTCACGCACCACTTGAGCCGTTTGAAAATCCAGTTGTAAGCGATGAAACATATGCGCATAAAAGCAGCCTTGAGCACATTGCTGATTGGGCACCAGGGCAGCCTTTATGGGCACAACAACACCCAGACCACCGTGTGCTTGGGCAGGCAGTATACGAACTTTGTAACGAAGGTCTAATTCAGCACGCTGTGTTTTGCATTGAATTTTACCACCTTGAACAGTTTCGCAAACGCTACCCTCAAACGTTGTTGCTGTGTCACGAAGCAACAAATGCAGAAGCTAAAAAACTTGCTTGCGCTGTTGATGCTTATTGTACGTGGCAGCCTGACAATAATAAATATGCCCTTGGATGGCACAGCGCAAAAGCAGAACTGATTTACATTAAACAACACCCTTCTTGGTATAGCTGGGAATATTGCGCACCAAAACATTTCTTTACAAAGCTACATTGCAATACAAATGAAGAGACTAAACAAACAGCATATGCGGCATTTGACCTGTTTAACGAAGCGTTTGTTGAGCCTAACCCAAACGCTTTCCAGGACTTCAGCAATTTCACTTACAAACACTACCATAACCCTTTTAAAATTGAAAACAACATTTTGATTGACAGCGAAAACTTAAAAGATGCAGGGGCAATGATATGTTGTGTGGGCATGCCTATGCTAATGCAGAATGGTGCCGAGTCAAAGGCTGCTTGCCTTGCTGATTTTGCAGCAAGCAAAGATGCAAAGCCAAGCGCTGCGCTAAAAGCTATTGCAAAAATTAAACCGAACATCCAAGCTGAAGGATGTGAATTCTCCTATGTTGACGGAACTGACACGGCCTCAGCCATTCAAATGAAGTTTGGTTACAAGCCCCTAGATGGTTTTGATGTTTATAACATCGATTTCCAAGTGAATAGCGTAAAGCACTTTGGGAGCGATTTATTAGACGAGATAAAAGTCCTTCTAAACAAACAAGCAACTGGTGACGAATACTTGAATTTGCACAATTTTGTTGTAAACGATTACCAAACGTGCCCTTTTACGGAAACGGATTTTGAAACCATAAATACATGTGACAGCGATGCTATTAGAGGCAAACGAAGCCTTACATTTTTTAAGCATTTCGTCGATGGACTTGATTACAGACAAATTGCATACATTGTTGCAAGGCATAAAACTGGCGAAGATGCCGGCAAACTTGCTGGATATATGGTTGTCGAACTTATTTGTGGTACTGGTTACAAAAAGCTGCAGGTTGTTGATTGGCGCATATGTGCAAGCAGCAAACAAGCAGTTGTTGGCGCATTGCTTTCGCATTGCGCACTTAACGATAGCAGTATTGAATGGAGCCATATAAACCAAGATAGGGGCGACACTGAATATATCGCAGCCTTTGGAGGAAACCCCGTTATATGGGATAACAAACCACTAAAAAATAAGTTACTTGTGCTTGCAACAAGTGAAGCTGCTAAGCACGCCAGCAACAACATGAAAAACTGGCGCTTAACAACACTTGACCGTGATTATTTCGTTAACACTTCCCCAGCAAACTAAAAGAAAGCAACAACCATGAGTGAAAAATTGTTCTTCATAGCAAAAGCAGGCGATGAAACGTTTGATGTTGCACCTGCTCTCAATAATAACTTAATTAATACAAACGCACATGTTGTACTGTGCGCAAAAGGCGATGGACTGTTTTTACAATGCGCACAAAGCATTGGCTTTCCGCCTGAAAACATTCACATTCCAACCAACAGACCAAATATAGGTTGCTTAGATGAAGCATTAGCACTGAACATGGTGTCATATTTTGCAAACATGTACCCAAACGCAACCCTAATGGCGCCCAATGCAGGAAAGCATGACAAACCCTCAAGCGATACGCAAGCGTTGAATGCTGGTTGTAAGCGGTTTGCTCAGCTTAACCCAAACCGCAAGCTTGAATTTTATAAGTCGAATGAATTTGCTCGCAAATTGCTTTTTGAAGATGCGATAAAACCAGTTAAACAACACTACGAGCAACAGCTAAATGATATTAACAAACGCTTGGAAAACGCCAATGAGCAAATTTTAGCAACTCGTCATGAATATGAAACATCTACTTCGTACCGCATTGGACGTGCTGTTACAAAACTGCCACGCATGGTTGCTGGGCGGGAGTAAA
>CAYVDR010000137.1:0-4404 GCA_964450625.1 uncultured Senegalimassilia sp. | reverse complement strand
ACTTTGACAACTGCACTTACCCTGCCAAACCTGCACTAAAGTTGACAATCAACCACATTCGCTAAAACAATTCAAAGGCTCATGTTTCCTATTTTTGTTCGCTATCGTTTGCATTTTTAGCAGAAACTTCTGCTTTCCACTTTGCCAAATTTGAATTATAGCGCATTTGAATAAGCTCAAGAATTACTGCAAACACCATTGCAAAATAAACCATTAGTTTTTCCATGTGCATGTCTAACACTTCAATACCAGAGTTAATGCCTAGGCTGTCCAAAAGCAGCAAAACGCCAATTGTAGTAATAAACACAAGCGCTAGAATTTTCATTTCGGTGTGTCGCTCAATAAAGTCAGAAATTGCATCAATGAACAGCATCATTATTAGCACAGCCGCCATGACTGCTAAAATCATTATTATTAAGTGGTCAGCCAGCCCAACAGCTGTAATAACAGAATCGATTGAGAAGACAACGTCCATAACCATAATGGTTGCAATTGCTTGCACAAGCCCAATTTCGTGAAGCTTTTTGCCATCGTTTGAGTGTTCTGCTTTTTCCTCTTTAAGCAGCAATGTGTCGCGAATTTCAACAATCCCTTTGTAAATTAGGTATGCACCGCCAAGCAGTAAAACAATGTCGCGAACGCTTACGCCATGGTTGAAATTGCCAATACTAATTGTGAACAGCGCGTTTTGCATGTTTACTAAAAAGCTTGCGAAACACAAGAAAATGCAGCGCGAAACCATGGCGCCTAAAAGCCCTAACTTGCGCCCTATGTGCTGTTTTTCCTTCGGAAGGCGGCTTGAAGTTATGCTAATAAAAACTATGTTGTCAACACCTAAAACAATTTCCAGAAACATTAGTGTTATAAGGCTTATCCACGCCTCGGCTGTGGTAAAAATTGAAAAATCCACTTTTTTGCGACCCTTTCCGTATGAAAACAAAACGCTTGCACTAAATTGAAGTGCAAGCAATGGTATACTTTTGCAACGTTTCAAATTATATTAGTGCTTTTAAGGCAAGGCTTTTATGAATTTCGATTTTTTAATATATAAGCAAAGGGAATACACAAATCAGCAGGGCAACGTGCGCTACTTGGACGGTAAGCGGCTTTTGCGCCCGCTTGATGTGCCAATGGTTGGGCGCGTTATTATTGGTGTGCTTGTGGTTGTTGCAGTTGTAATTGGTGCCCAAATTTACCAGAACACAGCAGGTGCAATGAGCAGCGCAGCGCAAAAAAACACCGCCACGGTTGAGGAAAACATTGCGCGCCAAGTCTCGTACGACCTGCCAGTTTTAACGGGGCTTGCAGGGCTTGATGATGCAACAATATTAACGCTGTTCACAAATGCGGGCTACACAATGTACAACCAAACTGCTGAAGGTGCAACTGGCTTAGATGTAATAAAGTTGCCAAGCGATGTTGACATGGCAACGGCTGCAAGCATGTACGCAAAGGGTGTAAGCTCGCTTAGTGCATCCGACGCTGCGAAACTGCTTAAAGGCTCGTGGACGTTTTCGTCTGACAGGTCAAGCGGCGAAACACTGTCAGTTAAATATGTTGATTTTTCTGCAGCATCACTTGAAGCTGCAATTGGGGCTGCCATTGTTACAGAGGGCTTTGATGCAGCAACAACCCCCGAGGATGGTAAGGGCACCGATAGCGTTGGCAACACGTACCAAACGGGCACGGTTGATGTAAATGGCGTCATGTATAACTGGCGCATTTCTGCCACAGCCCTTTCAAATGTCTACAGCATTACAGGCTTGCCAGAATCGGCAATTTATGTGGGCATTCGCATAACAGCGCAGTAGCTTTTAGCACCAAACGTCGTGGTGTGCTTAACCCCTTGGGTGCGCAAGTTTATGCACTTCGCTTAGCCTTGCAGGGTTTGTGTGGGTGTACACCTGCGTTGTTGCAAGGTTTTTGTGCCCCAATAACTCCTGCACGGTGCGCAAATCGGCACCACCTTGCAACATGTCTGTTGCAAACGTGTGGCGCATGTCGTGCGGCGTATAATTTGGCGGCAAACCCGCCTTTGCAAGCGTTTCTTTAAACATTATGCGAATAGCACCAGTTGACATTTGTCTGCCAGCGTTAGACAAAAAGAAATAAGGCACGCCAGACAGTGGTGCACGCTTTTGCTGTGCAAGCACACACCTTGCAAATTCTGCGTAGCTTTTCATGCTTTGAACAGCCAAATTGTGAATTGGCAGCACGCGCTCCTTCGAGCCTTTGCCAAACACTTTTACCTCGCCAGCACTGAAGTTAACGTTTGCGCTTAAAAGCCCCGCCGCTTCCGACACGCGCGCGCCACAGGCATACAAAAACTCAAGCAGTGCTTGGTCGCGCATTTTTATAGCATCCTGCTTTGTAACATTTGGCGCACTAGACATGGCATCGTTGTTTACGCTTAGTAGTTTTGCCATGTTGCTGGCAGAAATTACATGCGGCAGTTTACGCTGCGCTTTAGGGCCAACAAGCGCACTAGCTGGGTTTTCAGATGTTATTCCTTGCAAATTAAGCCACGCATAAAACATGCGCAAAGCCGATAGGCGGCGGTTTATTGTTGTTTTTGCATAACCTGCAGCTGTAAGGTATGCCGTATAGTGGCGCAATTGCTTATGCGTTGCATGGGCAATGTCTACTTCGTTTTTTTCTGCCCATGCCACAAAACCTGTAACATCAATGTGGTAGGCGCGCACTGTGTGCTCGGAGCTGTTGTGTTGGTGTTTATAGTATTCGCAAAACGCTTCAACCAGGTTTTCTGCCTTTTGGGAAATGCAGGGTTCATCAGCAGTTTTGTTGGTATCGATATTATTGCCACTGCTTGTGTTATCTAACTTTCCATCATTCATTTGCAATGTCACCTAAGCTTGCCTACAGCAACCTGCGTTCTTTAAGCTTACTGCAATAATTTGCCATGGCTTGCCCACCGCGCTTAGCATATACTTCGTAGCGCTGTGCTTTATTGCGAATGCGCACCTCAAGCGGTGGCATAATGCCAAAGTTAACATGCATTGGCTGGTAGTTTTTTGTTTGCGGGCTTGTTGAATAAGCAAGCAGGGCGCCAAATGCGGTTTCATTTGGAAGTTTTGGGGCGGAAATGCCTTGCAAATGTGCAGCACAACTTAGTGCTGCATGAAGCCCGCTTCGCACAGCTTCCATGTAACCCTCTGTGCCTGTAAGCTGGCCTGCCACAAACACAGGCACTTCACCTTTGAAGTTTATAAGGCGCAAGTTTTCATCAAGCACGCAAGGCGCATTTAAAAATGTGTTGCGATGCATAACGCCAAAACGTGCAAATTCAGCATTTTCAAGCCCTGGCACCATTTTAAACACGCGCGCTTGCTCGGCAAAGGTGAGGTTTGTTTGGCAGCCCACAAGGTTAAAGCTTTGCGCATGAGCATCTTCCGCACGCAACTGCAATGCAGCATATGGCCGCGCGTTTGTGTTTGGGTCACGCAAACCAACTGGCTTTAGCGTGCCATAGCGCAGCGCATCAGCGCCTTTGCGAGCAATTTCTTCAATGGGTTGGCAGGCTTGGAACAAATCTTTCGTTTCAAAGCTTTTGGCAATTACTCGCTTAGCACTTATCAATTCTTTGATGAAAGCTTCATATTGTTCGCGTGTGAAGGGGGCGTTTATGTAGTCACCTTGTGACGTTTCATCGTAGCGGCTTTGGCAAAACAGCTTTTGCATATCAAGCGAGCTTGCCATAACAATTGGTGCGGCAGCGTCGTAAAACGCAAGTTCATCTGTACCAGTAATGCCTTTAATTGAACTTGCCAATGCACCAGATGTTAGCGGGCCTGTTGCCAAAATTACTGCGTCTGCACGCTTGCATTCTTCGGCCAAATCACATACTTCGCGTGTTTCATAAACTATGTTTGGGTGCTGCTTTACCTGCGAAGTTAGTGCTTCGGCAAAAGCGCTTCTGTCAACTGCAAGTGCACCGCCAGCAGCAACTTTCGTGCTTAGTGCTGTGCTATACAAAAACGAACCTAAAGCTGAAAGTTCAGCTTTTAGCATGCCAGCAGCACTTGTTTCCTTCGTGCTTTTAAAGCTGTTCGAGCACACAAGTTCGGCGCATAAACCAGTTTTGTGAACAGGGGTTTGGTGGCGTGGGCGCATTTCGACAAGGTGAACATTCACCCCCCGCGCTGCAAGTTGTAAGCCAGCCTCGCTTCCAGCAAGCCCAGCCCCTATTACCACTGCACTTGCAGGGGATAAAAAAGACGCGTCATTCACCTTGCCTCCCAAAGAAATGCCCCAAGTTACTTGGCTTGCCTGCTAATAGCGCAGGGGCTTTTGAACCATTGGGGCGGATACTATTTAGCATGATACGGCAACAAAGAACAAATTTGCAGCATATTTAAGCATTTCATTTAAATTTCAAGTTGCGTT
>CAYVDR010000136.1:0-4430 GCA_964450625.1 uncultured Senegalimassilia sp. | reverse complement strand
GGTAATAGCCCGAAGAATAACTTGAGGTACTATCGCTAGATTTGCCATCCTGTTCATCGATGCTTACAGCAGATGAATCGTAAATTGACATTCCCGTATTATTATCGATAACTGCAATTCCAACGCCACTGTTTAGGCTTTCGGCATATTTTGCAACAGCAACAACCTGCTGGTTTTTAAGTGAGTGGGTTGATTCATACACTTCTTCAATGCGGTTTGCTGTGCTTTGTGCAAGCGAGCGCATGTTTTCTTCGGTGTATGTGCGGAAATGTTGCTGCCAAACAAAAGACAGCACCCCTATTGCAACGAGTGCTGTCATAGCAGCAATAAACGCGAATGCCATTGTCATTCGCGTTATGTATGTTCGCATTTTCCACCACGAAACTATGCGCTGGAAAATGTTTTTGCTTTTCTTTTCTGATGCTGTTTTTTTTATTACAACAGAAGAATTACTTGCAGTGTTTTCGCCATTGTTTGGCATGAATAAAAACTACTCTTCAACAGCATTTGGGTCCTCAAAGCGGTAGCCAACACCGTGAACAGTGTGCAACCACTTTGGGTTTCTTGGGTTATCGCCAATTTTTGCACGCAGGTTTTTAACGTGAGAATCGATTGTGCGCTCATAGCCCTCGAAGTCATAGCCCAAAACTTTTTCAACAAGTTCCATGCGAGAATACACACGCCCTGGGTAGCGTGAAAGAGTTGTTAGCAATTTGAATTCAGATGCTGTAAGGTCAATTTCTTCACCAGAAACCAAAACTTTGTGCCCTGAAACATCGATTGTAAGCTCACCAAATTCCAAAACCTCACGCTGAGGTTCAGCATCAGCATGAACACGGCGCAAAAGTGCACGCGCGCGAGCAACAAGTTCGCGTGGGCTAAATGGCTTTACCAAATAGTCGTCAGCACCAAGCTCAAGGCCGATAATGCGGTCTTCAACTTCACCTTTTGCTGTAAGCATGATGATTGGAACATCGGAATTGTCACGAATGGCACGGCAAACGCGCTCACCAGGCACACGTGGCAACATTAAGTCTAAAATTACAAGGTCAAATGAATGTTTAGCAAACTGCTCTAGCGCCTCTTGACCGTCGCCAACACCATTTACCCAATAGTTTTCGCGCTCAAGATATGCTGTAACCGCATCGCGAATAACTTTTTCGTCTTCGACAAGAAGAATTCTGCGAGTTTCTTCAGTGTCCATATTCATTGTCATGTTTTTAAGCCTCTTTTCTGATTACTAGTGGATTAAGCGGTTTTACCCAAAAATTTCGTTTATTATATCAAGTCCTGTCAAGGTGACATTAAACCGTAAAGGAAATGACATAATACAAAGCTATGCAGGAAAGAAATAAGCCAACACAAAAGTATGCACAAGCCAATAAAGGCAAAAAAGCTTACAATGCTAATGTAAATGCCAAGCATGCACCGCGCACACAAGTGCAAAGCAATTCTGAAATTTTAATAACTAGAAGGCGCCTTTTACTTGGTGTTTTAGGGGCAGGTGTCCTTGCTGGTGTGGGTGCTGGCGCTACCGCGTTAGTTACCAACATGCAAAGCAACAGCCCAACAATTGACACCTTAAAAGTTCCTACAAGCGCTGTTACAAATGCGACGTCGCTTGTACAAGCTGAAAACCCGCTTGACTATGTTTCGCAAGCAGGCGAATATGAACTAGACTATGGCACACTGCTTTTTTGCACCGATGCAAACATTGCAGCATGTTTGATGCCAGCTGATAGTGCAAAACCCTTAAGCAAAGTTGGCATTTTAAACTTACAAACGGGCAATTGCGTCACGGTTTTGAATAAAGCACAAGGGCAAAAAAACGGCTTTGAAATTTATGACGTCAGGGCAACATCAAGTGGCATCCTTTGGACAGAAGTTAGCATTATCGACGGTGTGTGGAACATATACACTGCAAGCCTCAACAGTGACAAATCAAGTGTTTCTAACATTACAAAACTTGACGAGGGCTCATGCGCGGAGTTTGAAACCCCTAGCATTGCAGTGTGCGGTAAAAGTGCATTTTGGCAAGTAATGTCAGCTGCAAACGAAAATGCCTCAGCGTCCTCACAAACTTACAACCTAAAACGCGCAACGCTTGGCAGCAGTGATGTGCAAACTGTGCACAGTGCTGCTGGAAGGGCTGCAAGCCCACTATATTCCGCTGACGGCTGTGTTGTTATAACGCCTAGGTGCCCAGATTCAACCCAGTACTACGAGCTAACGCGAATTTCTGAAAGCGGGCAAGTTGCAGAAACCCTAACGCTTCCAAGTGCTATGAAACCACTTGAAGCTGCTTGGGGCACAAGCGGGTTTGCTTTTTCGTTTAGCGCAACTTACAACTATGGTGATGGCATTGCAAACTTAGGCACGTACACCCCAACTACAATTCCAAGCAGCAACTACTCAAGTGCAAAATGGGTACGCTTTGACAAAACGCCAACGTGCGCACCTGCCTGGGCAGGCGATTACTTTTTAGTAAAGTCAACAAAAGCCGTTTGCGGTGTTAACGCGCGTGAGGGCTTTTACTTTGTGCTTGACATTGACAACGGCACAGATGATTGGGGAATGTGGCTTGCCTCAAGCGGAACAAATGATACATTCGTAACGTATTCAAACATCAACTACACTCCAATTAGCGGGGATGCACAAAAATGCTGCCGCGTGAAAATTTGGAAAGTGCTTTAATAAAACAACCTAACCATAATGCCAGCGACGTTTCCTAAAAACAAAACGTGCGCGTTCATGAAAACCGCCTACAATAAAAGCAACGCTTGCAACAAGCGCAAAAATTGCAAAAGCAACAGCAACCCAGAAAACGTAACTGCAAACCATAAAAACACCCCTCAACAAAATGAACTTGCATAAATGTTAAGGGGTGAACTTTGCAAATAGTTTGCAAAAACCTTGCATTAAAACTTTCAATTAATTTTAAACAAACTTCCTAAAAAGCGAATTCAAAAGCTACATAAAAATTTTTTCAAAATTGCCGAGCAAAATTTTTGAAACTAGAAAATCATAGGGCTAGTTTATATTGTAAAACGCTTCCCTACCAGCATATTTAGCGCAATCTTGAAGCTCTTCTTCTATGCGAAGCAACTGATTGTATTTTGCAACGCGGTCGCTTCTGCATGGTGCACCAGTTTTAATTTGGCCAGTGTTTAAGCCAACTGCTAAATCGGCAATTGTAGTGTCTTCGGTCTCACCACTTCTGTGACTAATAACACAGGCATAACCCGCTTGCTTTGCCATTTCAATTGCATCAAGGGTTTCTGTTAGGCTGCCAATTTGGTTAACTTTAATTAGGATTGCATTTGCACAACCAAGTTCAATGCCACGCTTTAAGCGCTTACTGTTTGTAACGAACAGGTCGTCACCCACAAGTTGCACACGATTGCCTATGCGGCTTGTAAGCTCCTTCCAGCCGTCCCAATCCTCTTCTGCCATGCCGTCTTCAATTGAAATAATTGGATATTTTTTGACCAAAGCTTCCCAGTAATCAACCATTTCAGAGCTAGTTAGGCTGCGCCCCTCACCAGCCAAAACGTATTTCCCTTCATCTGCATTGTAAAATTCTGTTGAAGCTGGGTCCATAGCAAACATAATGTCTTGCCCTGGCTTATAACCCGCTGCTTCACATGCTTTTGTGATGTATTGCAAAGGCTCTTCATTTGTTTTGAAGTTAGGGGCAAAGCCACCTTCATCGCCCACGCCACCGCCAAGACCTGCATCGTGTAACACTTTTTTAAGCGTATGATAAATTTCAGCACACCAACGAAGAGCTTCTGCAAAACTGCTTGCACCAACAGGCATAATCATGAATTCTTGAAAGTCAACGTTGTTGTCGGCATGAACACCGCCATTTAAAATGTTCATCATAGGCGTTGGCAAAATGTGAGCGTTTGCGCCACCAATGTATTTATAAAGCGGCAGCGTTGCCTCCATGGCAGATGCCTTTGCACATGCAAGGCTAACACCTAAAATTGCATTAGCACCGCATTTGCCCTTGTTTTCAGTGCCGTCAACAGCACATAAAAGCGAGTCAATGCTGCGCTGCTCTGTTGACTCGGCACCAACAATTGCTTGTGCAATTTCAGAGTTAACAAATTCAACCGCTTTTTGAACGCCTTTACCAAGGTAACGTGACTTATCGGCATCACGAAGCTCAACAGCTTCAAAAGCACCAGTTGAAGCGCCAGATGGCACGGCAGCGCGACCAAAAGAGCCATCTTCTAGTGCCACATCAACTTCAACAGTTGGATTGCCGCGAGAGTCTAAAATTTCGCGACCGTAAACATTTAAAATAGCTGCCATAAAAAACTCCTTAACTAAATTTATTTACATTATCTTAAAGCCCGAAAGCACATAAGCTAGCAGAACTTAAAGCCCATTTATAATTGCAGCGGTGTCGCACGCAATCATAT
>CAYVDR010000135.1:0-4441 GCA_964450625.1 uncultured Senegalimassilia sp. | reverse complement strand
CCAAACAGCAAAAAAGTTTCTATTGCGCTGTTTATTGAAAGCCTGCAAGGTAATAATTACACTTTTTAAAGCAACGCAAGATAATACAAACAGCAATTAGGTGATAGAAATGTATGGTCTAAAAACTGAAAGCAGCTTTGATGCAGCGCACTTTCTTACGAACTACCACGGCAAATGCGAAAATTTGCATGGACATAGGTGGCGCGTTGTGGCACACCTTGCCACGGAAGAACTTCAAAGCAAGGGAAGCAATGAAGCAATGGTTGTTGACTTTGCCGAATTTAAAAGCGCATTATGCAGCCTAACCGAACAACTTGACCATACGTTTGTTGTAGAGGACGGTTCACTTCAACCGAAAACGCTTCATTGCTTGCAAGAGGAAGGCTTTAACCTAACTATTCTTCCGTTTCGCACCACAGCTGAAAACTTTGCTAAATACTTCTTTGATGCACTGCAAAACAAAGGGCTGCCAGTTAGCAGAGTAGACGTTTACGAAACGCCACGCAACTGCGCATCGTATGGTAAATAGGTTGCGCGCATTGTGTTAAATAGTATTAACTTACTGGAAGAATTGGCTTGCGCGGGCAAAATGCCTGTTGCTGAGCGTTTTGTTAGCATAAACGGCGAAGGTACAGCCGCGGGGCAACTTGCAGCGTTCATTCGCTTTGCAGGCTGCAATTTAAATTGCAGCTACTGTGACACTGCCTGGGCAAACACTGCAAGCGCAGTTGAGGCTGCAAAGGCTTACACGGTTGACGAGCTTGTACAGTGGGTGAAAGCTGCAAATGTTTGTTGCGTTACCCTTACAGGCGGTGAACCTGTATTGCAGCCGCTTTTGCCAAACCTTGTTAAAAGGCTTGCAAGTGAAGGTGGCACAAATTTACGCATTGAAATTGAGACTAACGGCTCAGTTGACTTAAAGCCGCTTTGCGCGCTGCGCAATGCCCTTGATGCAAACATAACATTTACAGTTGACTGGAAGCTTGGCTCGAGTGGTGAAGAAGGGCGCATGTTCAAACAAAACTTTGCGCTTTTAGGCGGGCACGATGCAGTGAAGTTTGTTTGTGGCACAAAGGCAGACTTGCACGAAATGCTTTCCGTTACTGAACAACTATCACTAAAAGGTAGGGTAAACATTTTTCTAAGCACTGTTTTTGGAAAGCTTGAACCTGCTGAAATTGTTGAGTTCATGAAAGCACACAACATAAATTGGGCGCGCATACAATTGCAAATGCATAAAATTATTTGGCCAAACAAAATTAAGGGTGTTTAAATATGGCAGTTGAGCAGGTAACGTGCAATGCAAATGGAAGCATAAAGCCAAGCCATAAACAATGCGAAAAGGCATTGGTCTTATGTAGTGGTGGGCTTGATTCAACAACACTACTAGCAAAAGTTGTGGGTGAGCTGGGTGCTGAAAATGTGTATGCGCTTAGCATTTCGTATGGCCAGCGCCACATTAAAGAGATTCAAAGCGCAAAGGCTGTTGCAAAACACTATAAGGTGCAGCAAAGGTTTTTAGACCTTACAACAATATTTAGCGAAAGCAATTGCAGCTTGCTTGAGCATTCAAATGAAAGTGTTCCGCACGAAACTTACGCCAAGCAACTTGAAAAAGCAGACAATAAACCAGTAAGCACTTACGTGCCGTTTCGCAATGGGCTGTTTTTAGCATCTGCGGCTAGCATTGCGCTTAGCCTTAGCTGTAGCAAGCTTTATTACGGCGCGCACCACGATGACTGGGCTGGCAATGCCTACCCCGATTGTTCACAGGCATTTGTAAACAGCATGAACAAAGCAGTTGAAGAAGGCAGTGGGGGCATGCTCTGCATTTGTGCGCCATTTGTAAACGCCTCAAAAGCGGGCATTGTAGCGCTTGGCATTGAGCTTGGTGTGCCATATGAACTTACATGGAGCTGCTATGAAGGGGGCAAAACCCCATGTCAAACATGCGCTACATGCATCGACAGGCAACGCGCTTTTGAAGCAAATGGCTTGGTTGACCCGCTGCTTAAGCAGCAAATGTAAGCTAGAAACTTTGCGTCTAGCGCTTCTTCTGTCTTACAAACCTGTCCCTTACCCAATAAATTGCAGGCAACGCCATAACAATTGCTGGCAGAACAAAGGCATTTTGGAATGCCGTAAGCAGCGAAGGTGACACGGTGTCGCCTGCTTTCTGTGAAAGACGAAGCACCATAAGCCTGTCGGATTCTGGCATTTTTTCAAGGTCGGGAAGTTCCCTAAACGCCTTAGTAACTGCATAGTTACCAGCACCGTGTAAAAAGCCGAACATGCCCACTGCAACGCCCATAAGCAGAAGCGAGCCGTTGCTTAGTGCATAGACCAAAATTCCCACACCGCACAACATTACATACAAAGCAGCATGAGACACTGCCCCCATGCGCTTGCTAAAAACGTGGAACAGCGGGCGCGAATAAATGCTAATGGCATCCTGCAGCGTTTTAATAAACGATAATACGACAGCAGAAAGCCCCAAAGCTGCAATGTCAAGCGGCAATTTAAACAGAACAAGCTGGTACGGGACGGAAGACATCATGGTTATAAACACTAAAAACATTACCACGCTGGGGAATTTAACAGCGCCAGCAACATTGCCAAGAGCCTCTTTTATGCCACCTTTCATGCCAGCTTTTGTCGCGAAGCCTTCCCCTTTTAAACGTAGTGTGTAAACCAAAATGCAAAGGAATATAACGCCCACCAAAACTTGAACGAATGCAAAGCTAACCACCACACTAATTATGCCGCCAGCAATAGTTCCCACAACTTCGCCAATTGCTAAGCCCCCACTAAATTCAACGTTGCAGTGGTCTTTTCTGCCTGGGTCATCAATAAGAGTGGCGTAAAAATCATTCGTCATGCGCGATGTTGCATGGGTAATGTTATACATTAGAAGCCCCACAATAAACACCACTATGTTATTTGAGATGCCACAAGCAACTGAGCCCACAAGCCCAATGCCGCAAACTATTACAACATACGTTTTTACACTGCCGCTCTTATTTAAAATTGTGGAAGATATTAACGAGCCCAAAATGGTTGCAATCATTGCAGCCGTAAAAATTGCACCAATAATGGCTTCAGTGTTGTCAGTCCAATTCATCATAACAACTTGCCTAATGCGAAGCACATTGATAATGCCAAAGCAAGATGTAGCAAGCCCAACTAACATCATAATTGTGCGTACATGCTGATCGTTTGGCGTTAGGCTTTCAGCGCCCGAATCCTTCGCTTGTTGTTCCGCCTTCCTTCTGCCGTTCATTTCATTTGCCATAACAAAAGCTAGCAACAAAAGAAGGGCTGCTTGAATGTAGAAATTGGTCTTTTCATTTTGGATTTTATCTTCATCTTTAGAAATTTGCACATCCTGTGATGCATTAAGTTTTTCGCCGCTAGATGCAGCACCTAAATGTGACTCGGAGCCAACATATGTTACGTCTTTCACTGTGGCACTGGAATTAGCCATGGAATTTGCTATTTCTTCAACACCTGTTTTATTTACATGTTGCGATGCTGGACTGTTATTGCACAGGTATTCAAGGTCGGTCTGCAAAATTTCCGCATCCTTATTTACCATGGTTTCAAGCTGGTTAGTTTCGGCATACAGCACTTCAAATGCAAAAGCTGCCACCACAATAAGCGTAACCGCAATGTTAATTCCAGCACGCAAGCCTTTGCGCTTGCCGTCCACAATTTGCCCAAGTGCAATTAAAACAAATGCAAATGCAAGCGTAATAAGCGTGATTAGCGCATAATTAGATATTGCGTTTACGTATTCGTTATAAGCGGAAAGAGAATTTACTTTAACAAGCAATTTGTAGTGGTTAAAATCAACAACTTTGCATGTTTGACCATCTATAATAATCATCTTTTCATTAACTTGCGAATTCAGCTCTTCACCAACGCGTTCAGGTACATCGCCTGTGGCTATTATGTTTCCTGTTGCTTTGTCTAAAATATAAAATTCGCGCTGATAAGTTTCGTCTTTATCGTTTTCAAGGCTTGCTACTATTTGTTTAAGCTCATCTGTGGCGTTAGAGCCAACTTCGTCGTAGCGGTCGTTGTACACGCCAACATAGCCCGACATTTCCATTGACGACACAGACAAAAGCTGCTCATTAGTTTTTGCGAACAGGTTTATGCACGCAAGCAAGAAAATAAATAATGCAATTAGAGTAACAGCTTTGATGTCTTTAAAAAACCTCTTTTTATCAAACACGGCACATCCTTTGTATAAAAGTTCGTCTATGACGATTTAATTTACAGACCAAATGAACGCAAAAAATTTTACCAAGATCTTTATTTAAACTAATCCCTTAACACTAAACATCATATAAAATTTCATGTGCATACTTTTCTATTCCTCCTAATTAGTGAAGTTCTAAAGCAAATTGTGTAACAACAAATAAACGAATTAGCACTC
>CAYVDR010000134.1:0-4455 GCA_964450625.1 uncultured Senegalimassilia sp. | reverse complement strand
TGTGCTATAATAGCCACCAGTTAGAACACGAAAGTGCAATTGCGTTTTAAGGAGAAACCAATGGCTACTGCAACAATGACAATACGCTGCGACGAAAACATTAAAAAAGAAGCTGCCGAGGTTGCAAAATATTATGGCTTCGACCTAACAAGCGTTACACGTGCTTTTTGGACATACCTTGCCCGCAACCGTTCAATTCCACTGACGTTTTCCGAAGAACCAAACGAGGAATCGATGCAAGCAATTAATGACACAAAGAAAATGCTTGCAGGTGAAATGGAGTTTGACACTTACGACAATGCACAAGACATGTTCAAGGCGCTTGGTGTTTAGTTATGTTAAAACCAAAATTAGCCCCAAGTTTTAAAAAGGACATCAAAAGGCTGAAAAAGAAAAAGATTGATACACAGCCACTAAAAGATGTGATAATGCTTGTGTTGGAGAACAGCAAAAGTTCAACAAAAGAACTAAAACGCAGGCACAACATGCACAAGCTAAAAGGAAACTGGGAAGGCAGCTTTGAGTGCCACGTTGCAAACGTTGGTGATTGGCTGTTAATTTGGTGCACGCAGGGCAACTTTGCTGTTTTCCAACGTACTGGAACACATGGCGAGCTGTTTAAATAGTAAGTCCGTCAAATTTTTCCAAAAGCGTCTCATCGTCCATACCACAGCGAGTACACTTGCCTTGTGCACTGAAGTCATGCCCGAGTGCTGGCGTGGTGGTTTTGCCCTGTTCATCGCCGCAAACGGAGCACTTTTCAAATGCGGAGTGCCCAGCACTTGTGCACGCCGGGTCTACTGATGCCTGCGAAACATAGCTGTGGCCAAGTGCCTTAATGGTTACAGGTTCATTTAAATTCTTGCCGCACTCGCTGCATATTGTCTCGCCAGTGCCTGTTTGCGTACACGTTGGCTTCGTTGTTGTTTTAACATACGTTTTAGTGTGTGCGCACGTGCTTTGGTCAACTTTCTTGAAGTAGTACGTAAGCGTTTGCGGGCTACTTTGCGCACCGTTTTCCAACGCGCCGGTTGTAACCGTGTTGTTTGTTGCGCTGTTGCCAACATAGGTGTAGCCATTAACCGAACTTGGGTGCGTTACGTTGTACGTGGTGTTTTGTTTCATGGGAATTTTCCCGCCACCCGTATTTTCAATTTCGGTATTGGTTTCTGCATCGACATAGCGAATGTTCAAATTGCTGTTGCCACGGCAGTTGAACAGGTCTTTGTCAGTGGATAGCACTTTGTTTGTGTCGGCGTCAATAACCTCACCCAAAATGGTGTTTGCATCTGTGTAGTCGTTTGTAAGCGTCATCTTCACAGAAACAGATTGGCAGCTTTGCCGCTCGTACGTGTAGCTTAGAAAATCGTCGCGCTGTTCAGTTTTCACGTTGCCGTAAGCATCAGTAACTTCGTAGGTGTACACACCAGCATGCCCAACAGGCACAACAGCCGATTCAGCTGTTTGCTTCACAGTTTTGCCGTCGGTTTCAAAAGTTGTTAAGCGCACCTTTACGTTTCTGCCGTGCTCTGTGTCAACGTTTTGCACAACCGTGCGAAACTCAACTTCCTTGCCGTTGGCTTTTTGCGCCAAATCATTGAATTTGTAGGTTTCACCACCGCTGGCATATTCATAATCACGCACCCTGTAATTTTGGTCGTATAAGTAAAGCCCCTGGTAACCGCTGTTGTGTTCAATGGTAATTTCGGGCAGTGCAACGTAGAGCGACGTTGAATTTGCCACCCTGTTGCACTTCATAAGCTTTTTGGCAATTTCAAGCTTGCACGCTTCGCAAAATGCGTCAACACCTGCTGGCGTTGGGTATTCCCACCAATAGGTGTAGTTGCCGTTGTTTTTCATGATGCAATAATTCTGTGGCACTATTGCACTTGCAACACCAGTGCCAACTTCTGTGCCCCTGAAAATGTATGTGCCCTGAAAGCCAATTAGCTTTGCCCACTTCACGTTTTCGTTCGTTTTGCCAAGCGTGTCAACGTTGTGGTTGCGCCCAATTGCATAGCTGTATTCATCGCCGAGTGTGCCAACGGAATGCGAAAGCTCATGCACAAATGTGGAACCTGTTGGAAAGCTGCTGTCAGACAGCGACGAGAACGAATACGTGCCGTAATTTTGGCTTTGGCCGAAGTAGTAATCCTTGTTCGAGATGATGTGAACGTAGTTTACGCTTGGCTTAAAACTTGAAGTTGACGACGTTAGAACATTGGCTTCCACTTCCTCCTTTAAGCTTCTTGCACGTGCTTCGTAAATGCTATTGCCGCTTTCGTCGGAAGAGCCATCTTCTTGGCTGTTGCGGAATTTTGCATCACGGTCGTTGTACTGCAAAACACCAAGGTATGTGTCAACTGGAAAGCCCGTTTGGCTAACCCCCTCCTCGTTTGAGACAACTTCCATTGCATAGATGTTGATGTTGTTTGCGTAGGAGCGATACGGCTCGACCCGAAGCAGTGCTTCTGCCCGCACTTTTGCAGCTTCCAAAAACTTGCCTTGCTGCGTGGATGTAAACCCGTCTCCCATGAGAACAATAACCAGTGCTTCGTCGTCATCAACGTTTTTCTTTATTGTGTGCACTGGAAACGTTGTGCCTTGGCTGCTTGTTGCTTGCGTAGAAGAAGTGTTTGCACTGTTTGCGCTTGTGTCAAGCATAACTTGCTCTTGTGCATTTTGCGCAACTTGTGCACTTGAAGCTGGCTTTTCTTTTAGTGCTGCATCTTCAGTGTTGCAGCGTGTGCACACGCCGTTTGCACTAAAGTCGTGCCCTAGGGCAGCAACTTCTTGTGTGCTCAAGGTTTTGCTGCAACTGCTGCAAACCGTTTTTTCAAGCCCTGCAACTGTGCATGTGGGCTCTTGCGCTACAACTGTTTTTGTGCTTGTGTGCGCACACGCAGGTTCATTTGATTTTGTGAAGTAGTACGTAACGGTTTGCGAAGGGCCCACGTCCCCAATGTTTGCATACCCTGTTGTTACCGTGTCGGTTGAGCAACTGTCATATTTGTAACCAGCAATGCCGCTTGGGTGAGTTACTTGCAAAGTGCTCTTAGCTGGCAAGTTCATGACTGACGTTTTTGCAGTGTCAATTTCAGCGCCTGTGTCTTTGTCGACATACCTAAACTTAACTTCAAAGTTTGTTTGCGCCAAATACAAATCATGGTTTGTGGCAAGAACACTGCCTGTCTCTTCGTCAATTAACTGGCCTGTAATAATGTCGGTGTCTGTGTAAGTGTTTGCCAGCGTCATCTTCAAAGACAGCGACATGCAGCTTTCACGGTCTTTAATTGCTGTTGCTGCATCGTTTGTGCCAGCAGCTGGCACAACAAAGCTTTCCGCTTTTGTTTCCTTAACGTTGTTGTTTGCATCATACGTTGCAAGCACCAGCTTTAACTTGCGCTCTTTAGTTGTGTTTAGGTTTTGCACAACAGTTCTAAATTCAACTTCTTTGCCAGCACCTTTGCTGGGCAGGTCGTTTGTTGTGTAAATGTCTGCGCCGCTTTTATATTTGAAGTACTGAATTCTGTAGTTGTCGAATGTGTTTAGCATGCTAATGTTGTCGCTGTGCTCAACTGTGATTTCTGGGTGGCTAACCCACAAGTCCCTGCTTGCGGCAACGTTGTTGCACCTTGAAATGGCACTTGCAATTTCTTCTTCGCACACGCTGCAAATTGGGTTGGCGTTTAGGGCAGGTGCGCCAAACAAATACCCAATGTTTTTGGTGTCGTAAAGCAAACAGTAACCATTAGTTGGCGCAACCGTACTGCCCGAAGCCCAGTACCCAATGCCTGAGTAGCCCACAAATTTGTTCCACTTAACGCTGCTTGCATTGCAGTTTGCAACAACATCTGTGTTGTGCCCGTTTGTGGTTGCGTACGATTCATTGTCAAGCTTGGCAAGCGTTTTTGTTACTTGCTGCACAAATGTTGTTCCAACGTAATAGGTGCAACACGGCTTTACTTGGGTTTCGGTTGACATTGCCGAAACACTAAAACCACTGTTTGGCAGCGACGAGGCAAACCCATAGCTTTCAACTTGGTTAGGCTCGTTTGTGTTAGAAATGATTGCTGTTGTGCTAACCTTTGGAACGAAGTTTGAATTGCTTGAAGTTAAAATGTTTTGCTCAACTTCACTTCGCAAGTTAATGGCACGCTGTTCAAATGTTTCACTCGCCCCTGTTAAAACATCGGTTCTGAACGTGTAAGTAGGCTCTTTAACGCCAAGGTACGTGTCTTTTATATTGTTGTAAGACGTAACACCCGATTCGTTAGACGCAACGCACATTGCATAGACGTTAATGTTGTTGGCGTAGTTTCTGTATGGCTCCATTTTAAGCAGCATTTCTGCACGAGTTTTTGCAGCATCCAAAAATGTGCTTTGTTCAGCTGCTGTAAACCCGTCGCCCATAATTAGCAGCACCATTGCTTGGTCGTCATCAACGTTTTTCTT
>CAYVDR010000133.1:1683-4463 GCA_964450625.1 uncultured Senegalimassilia sp. | reverse complement strand
GCTTGGTATTTCTTACCAAGGCAGCATTTATGGCAACGATTATTATGAAACTTCAGTTGCATGCTATCAAAAAATTAAAGAGCACACAGGTGCCACACCTAGCCAGGCAATTGTTGCTATGGGTTCAAACTTTCAAGACGCGCTTTCAATTTCAAGCTTTGCCTATAAAAACAAGTTTCCAATTTTCCTTCAAACATCGGGCAATGACCGTGGTCTAACGCAAGAAGCTCAAACTGAAATCTGGGGCATAGTAAACAGTTCAAGCGAAAAAATTAAGATATGGGTTCCTGGTGGTCCAGGTGCTGTTCCAAAAAATACCGTTGAAGACATTTTTGGCGAAAGCAATATTCAGCGCATTTATGGCGAAGATGGTTACGATACATCTGGAGAAATTGCTAAGTACATGACAAGAAATAAAAATGCTTCAGGTGAATATTACCTAAGTGCCAGCACGGTATGTATTGCTTGCGGTGCTGAAGCGCCTAAAGGTACAGACGCTCTTGCAGGCAGTGCCTTAGCTGGTAAAAATGGCGGGCTTATTTTGTTGATGAACACAAATGACCGTGCAGGTGATGTAAAAACTAATGTGCTTGATTTCTTGAAAGAGGCCACTGACGCTGATACTGCTAAACAAACTGGCTGGACGAAGGGCGAACAAACAAATGCAAAAACCGTTCAAAAAGCGTATTACTTGGGTGGCAACTACGTAATGCCAGATGGCAGCGGCTATACCAATGGCGAAGGCGTGCATGTTGACCAAACAAGTGTGGCCTCGCAGCTTACGGACATTTTGTGGCATTGGAAAAAGCTTTTCTATAACACCGATGGTGGCACAGCTTCCGATGGCAGCACGTACAAAGGTCAGGCTACTAAGGACGAATACGGCTTCGATAAAGTTTGGGAAGGCGAGTATGCGTCTGAGCCTGAGGAAGCCCCAATAAAAGAAGGCAACTGGAAATTCGACGATTGGTACACAGCCGATGGTAGCAAGCTGTTTAACTTTGCGGGCACAGCAATTACCGAAGATACCACTGTTCTTGCGAAGTGGAAAACAATGGAAGAAGGCGGCTATTGGATTGCAAAAGCTGGTGTTGGTAACGAAAAACAGGACATCATAAAGGTTCAAAGTGAAATTCAGGAAGATGTTGCTAAAATTAAGAGTGGCGACACCGCAACAATTGCTTATTACACCAAGCTTATGAATGATGATGAGTATCACCTTTATTCAGTGTATAACAATGGCACTGGAACTAACAATGCCGACAACTACATTGAATGCCGCATAATTGGTGTTGGCAGCCACGATGAGGGCACAACAGCCGAGGGCATGCAATACACAACGCAAGCAGGGCTTGCATTCCAGATGGTTCATTGCTTCCCAGCAAAATATACAATGGGTGGCAAAACTTCTGGCACAACAGGTTGGTCAGGCAGCGAGCTTCGCATTGAACTGAACAGCGGCAAAATTAAGCCAGTGTTTAATTCAAGCTTGTGGAACGACATTATTTCATGCACAAAAGTTAGCATGGTTGGCATGGGGTCTGTTAATAACAACCAAGCCACTAAGCTTCAGGCATCAAGCGAGAAAGTTTGGCTGCTTTCTGTTGCTGAAATTACAGGCAAGGCTGACTCAAAGGGTGGTGTTGCTGAAGGTACGCAGTTCGACTACTTCAAAAACAGCAACGCTAACACTACAGGGCAAGCTGCAAGCCGCTCAGGGTTGCTTTATAACAGCCCATCAGAGCCGCTTATTAACACGTCTTGGTGGCTGCGCACGGCAGATGCCAGTACATCCTATAACGCTAACTTTATGTACGTTAACCCAAGCAACGGTGTGGCAGACTCATCGTCCGATGCTTACGAGGGTGCTGTTGCAGCCGCGTTTTACATGTAGAAAGTTGTTAGTTTAAATTTAATATGAACAAAATTGGCATTGATGTTGGCTCGACCACTGTTAAACTCGCTGTTCTTAACAGTGCAAATGAAATTGAATACTCCATTTACCGCCGGCATCATGCCAGTGTTCGTGAAACAATAGTTGAAGTTCTAAAGGATGCCGCCAGGGGTTGGGGCAATGCTGAAGCTAGCATTGCCATTACAGGCTCGGGCGGCTTGCTTTTGGCTAAGTGGCTTGACGTTGCATTCGTGCAAGAGGTCATTGCTTCTAAAACTGCTGTTGAAACGTTTATTCCCAAAACAGACGTTGCCATTGAACTTGGTGGCGAGGACGCAAAAATAATCTATTTCGACAATGGCATTGAACAGCGCATGAACGGCACCTGCGCTGGTGGCACTGGTGCGTTCATCGACCAAATGGCGTCCCTATTAAACACCGATGCTTCAGGTTTAAACGAGCTTGCAAAAAGTGCCAGCACAATTTACCCCATTGCTTCGCGTTGCGGTGTGTTTGCAAAAACCGACGTTCAGCCGCTTTTGAACGAGGGTGCAAAAAAAGAAGACATCGCAGCTTCCATTTTTCAATCTGTTGTAACCCAAACAATTTCGGGGCTTGCGTGCGGCAGGCCAATTCGTGGGCACGTTGCTTTCTTGGGCGGGCCTTTGCAATACCTTGACCAGTTGCGCAAGCGTTTCTATGAAACACTTGAGCTTGACGCTGAACACATTATTGTGCCAGAAAATGCGCACTTGTTTGTTGCCAGTGGTTGCGCAATTGCACAAGCCGCCGAGGCAGGCGCAAAGGTTGAAACACTAAACGAAGTGCTTTCGCGCTTGGAAGGCTTGGGCAACCTGCAAGCAAGCGAGGTTGTGCGCCTGCCAGC
>CAYVDR010000133.1:0-1583 GCA_964450625.1 uncultured Senegalimassilia sp. | reverse complement strand
GCGAAAGAAATGCTTCCCGATGTGCAGTTTATTTTGGACATTGGCGGGCAAGACATGAAGTGCTTGCGCGTGAAAGATGGCGTTATAGACCACATTATGCTAAACGAGGCATGTTCTTCGGGCTGCGGTAGCTTCATTGAAAGCTTTGCAAGTGGGCTTAATTTAAGCGTGTCAGAGTTTGCGAAAACTGCAATTAGCGCTAAAAGCCCAGTTGATTTAGGCAGCCGTTGCACGGTGTTCATGAACAGCCGCGTGAAGCAGGCGCAAAAAGAAGGCGCTACAGTTGGCGACATTGCAGCAGGGCTTGCAATCTCGGTAATTAAGAATGCGCTGTTTAAGGTTATAAAAATTCGTGATGCGCACGATGTTGGCAACAAAGTTATTGTGCAGGGTGGCACGTTTTTAAACGATGCTGTGCTGCGTGCGTTTGAACAGCTTGCTGGCGTTAACGCTGTGCGCCCAAACATTGCAGGCAACATGGGCGCATTCGGTGCTGCCCTTCTTGCACGTGACAGGTTTTTGGCAGGGCGCACAACGCAAACTGCCATGCTTTCGCTTGAAGCCCTGCAAGCACTTGCACCAACGCATAAAACGCTGCGTTGCAAGGCGTGCTCGAACCACTGCTTGCTAACCATTAACGATTTTGGCGTGGATGCGCAAACTGGCAAGCATCGCCGTTTCATAACGGGTAACCGCTGTGAAAAGGGTGCACTTGCGGCGGGGCAACAAAAGCAAAAGCAAAACGTGCCAAACTTGTTCGAGTACAAAGCAAAGCGCTTGTTTGACCACTATAAACCACTGAGCGAGCAAGATGCCCCACGTGGCAGCGTTGGCATCCCTCGTGCGCTTAACATGTACGAAAACTACCCGTTCTGGTTTACTTTCTTCACTAAGTTGGGCTGGCGTGTTGTGCTTTCCGACCCAACAACAAAGAAAACCTACGAGGCTGGCATTGAGTCCATGCCTTCCGAAAGCGTGTGTTACCCAGCCAAGCTCTCGCACGGCCACATTATGAACTTGCTTGACAAAAAGCCTAGCTTCATTTGGATGCCGTGCAGCAAGTGGGAGCGCCTGGAAGATGCAGGTGCAGGTAACCACTTCAACTGCCCAATTGTTGCAAGCTATGCTGAAGCTTTGCGCCTAAACATAGACGAGCTTAAAACAAGCGAGACAAAGTTTTTAAACCCTTGGCTGCCTTATGACAAAAAGGAGCACTTGAAAAAGCGCCTGTACAGGTGCCTGGTTCAAGACCACCCCGAGCTTATGGGTGAAGGCGTTGCAGCGCCAACGGCTGCTGAAGTTGATGCTGCTGTTGAAGCTGCTTGGGCAGAGGATGAGGCATTTAAGGCAGACATTCGTGCGAAGGGTGCGCAAACCCTGCTGTGGATGGAAAAGACTGGCACGCATGGCATTGTGCTTGCTGGCAGGCCCTACCACAACGACCCAGAAATTAACCATGCAATCCCGCAGCTTTTAACAAGTTTTGGTCTTGCAGTGTTAACGGAGGATTCTATTGCACATTTGGGCCAGCTTGAGCGGCCAATTCGCGTGGTTGACCAGTGGATGTACCACACACGCCTCTA
>CAYVDR010000132.1:0-4474 GCA_964450625.1 uncultured Senegalimassilia sp. | reverse complement strand
CTCGGGCGTGTAATTTTGTACTTGCCAGCGTTTACCATGGGCTCAATTGTAAAGCAGCACCCAGGAACCAGCACCATGCCAGTGCCCGCTTCGGCAACATGGCTAACAAATGGGTCCTCATGAAATTCAAGACCAATGCCATGGCCGCCATACTCACGCACAACACTAAAGCCTGCACTGTGTGCGTGTGCGCTAACAGCTGCGCCAACATCGCCTAAGTGCCCCCAAGGCTTAACTGCTGCAAGCCCAGCTTCCATGGCTCGTTTTGTTTCGGCGACTAAACGCTTGCGCTCCCCTGACACGTCGCCTATGCAGAACATGCGGGATGAGTCAGAGAAATAGCCATTTAAAATTGTTGAGCAATCAACGTTTACAATGTCGCCACTTTTAAGCACGCATTCACTTGACGGAATGCCATGGCACACAACGTCGTTTACGGATGTACAAACACTTTTTGGGTAACCCTCATAATTTAAGTCTGCTGGAATGCCACCGTGCTTTGTGGTGTATTCGTAAACCCACTCATCAATTTCAGCTGTTGTTGTGCCAACTTGAATGTGCTCTTGCACGTAATCAAGCACGCCTATGTTAATTTTTGCACTTTCCCGAATGCCCTCAACGTCTTTTTCGCTTTTAAGCAAGCTGCGGTAAGGCACTTCAAAACCTTGCTCGTAAAGCTGTTGCATGCGCTCGTCTTGCGCAAGGTGGCACTTTTTGTACTTGCGGCCACTGCCGCACCAGCACTCGTCGTTGCGGTTGGGGGTTTTTGTGTTATCGAACATTAAAACCACCAGCTAGCTGCGCACTTCTGCATTGCAAGCAGCGCAGACTTTCTTTATAACTTTTGCATGCGCACGGTCAACCTCTTCGCTTTTTAGCGTGCGGTCAGCTGCACGGTACTCAAGAGCAAAAGCCATAGACTTCTTATTTGCGCCAACGCGAATTTTGTCACGGTAAACGTCAAACAAACGCACACTTTCAAGCAGTTTGCCACCAGCAGACTTTATGCAGCGAACCAAGTGCTCGTGCGACACATCGTCAGGCACAACAAGTGCTAAGTCACGGCAAACACTTGGGAATGTTGGCACGTCAACAAACTCGCCACAGCTGCGTGCAGCAGAAATTAAAGCCTTAACATCCAACTCAAATGCAACAACAGGCCCTGTTGCATCAAAGGCCTCTACTGCAAGCGGGTGAAGCTCGCCCACCCAGCCAAGCTGCGTGCCTCCAGTTAAAATTTCTGCTGCACGTCCAGGCTGCAAGTGCGGTGCACTTTCCGTTTCAAGAGCACGGAAGCGAACTTTAGGCAGTGCCAGCCTGTCAGCCAAAGCTTCCAAAACACCTTTGCCATCGAAGAAATCAAATGCATTTGGCTTGTTGTTCCAGCCCTCACTTGACATGCTGCCAGCCATAACGCATGCAAGTTTTTGGCGTTCTTTAGGCTTTAAGCAGCCTTGCTTGCCTGCAAAAACGCTGCCAACTTCGTAGAGCTGAATGTTTGCAACACCATGCGCTTGGTTGTGCGCAACGCTTTGCAAAAGCCCAGGAATTATTGTGCGACGCATGTGCGCTTGCTGGGCATTCAGTGGGTTTATAAGCTCAACTGCATCCCCCAAGCCTTCGCTTGACATGCGAAGTTTTTCCAAATCGCCCTCAGCTGCAAAGGAATATGTCATTGTTTCATTTATGCCGCATGCGTTTAAGCATGCATGGATTTTGCGCAAAACAACTTCCTCGCGTGAGCGGCTGCCAATGCGACCACGGCCTTTTGGCAATGTGCTTTCAATTTTGTCCATGCCCCAAATGCGCAGCACTTCTTCGTATAAGTCGATTTCACGTTCAAGGTCGGGCCTGAAAGTGGGTGCTTCAATTTGTAAAATGCTCTGTTCAGTACCATTAGTAGCATCAGCATTTGAAACGCTGCAACCAAGGCGAGTGAGGGTTTCTTCAATGAACTCGCAAGGGATTTTAGCCCCCATCATTTGCTGAAACCTTTGGGTCCTAAAGGCCAACTGCTTTGGTTGCGGGATGGCTTCATAAACATCAGCAAAGCCAGCTTCACAGCCGCAAACTGGCACAATGCTACCACCAGAAACTTCAGCAATAAGGGAAGCTGCAGCCTTTAGGCGCTTATCAATTCCATTTGCATCAACGCCACGTTCGTAGCGCATGGAACTTTCGCTAAATAGCCCCAAATTGCGGCTTGTGCGGCTTGTGCGGCCAGGCTCAAACGTGGCACATTCAAGCAAAATGTTTGTTGTGGTTTCGGTAACTTCACTCATAGCGCCACCCATAACACCTGCAAGAGCCACAGGGCCTGCTTCAGGTGTTGAAATTACTGTCATGTCCTCAGTTAGCGTGCGCAGCTGCCCATCAAGTGTTTCAAGCTTCTCACCTGCATTGGCCGCGCGCACCACAACGTTTGCACAACCTTGGGCATTCTTTAGCTTGTCAAGGTCGAATGCATGAAGCGGCTGACCAAGCAAAAACAAAATGTAGTTTGTAACGTCGACAACGTTGTTAATTGAGCGCTGGCCAATTGCATTTAGGCGCTGCACCAGCCACTGTGGGCTTTCAGCAATTTTAACGCCAGTGACGGCGCACGCTGCATAGCGCGGGCAGCGTGTGTAATCGTTTACAGTAACGCTAACGTTTGCAGGGCTTTCGCTTGAAACTTCAAACTTGCTTGCCATTTCAGGCAGCGGGTCATGCCAAGGCGTGCCATAAATTGCGGCAACTTCGCGTGCAAAGCCAGCAATTGACAAACTGTCAGGGCGGTTAGGGGTAATTTCAAGGTCTAGCACGGTGTCGGCCAACCCCAAATATTCAGCAATTGGCATGCCTGTTTTTGCGTCGTTAGGCAGCACCCAAATGCCTTCGTGGTCAGTGCCCTGCCCAAGTTCTTTGGCAGAACAGCACATGCCGCACGATGCCACACCACGAAGCTTAGACTTCTTAATTTTAAAGTTGCCAGGAAGAATGGCCCCAATGCATGCAACTGGCACTTTGATGCCAGCAGCAATGTTTGGCGCACCGCAAACAATTTGCAAGGGCTC
Source organism: uncultured Senegalimassilia sp. (assembly GCA_964450625.1). GTDB lineage: Bacteria > Actinomycetota > Coriobacteriia > Coriobacteriales > Eggerthellaceae > Senegalimassilia. The sequence goes on along the minus strand of CAYVDR010000132.1, from coordinate 1,418 downwards.
GTCTGCACCAACATCAACACTAACAATGTGCATGTGGTCGGAGTTTGGATGCTCTTCGCACGTTAGCACGTGCCCCACAACAACTTTGTCGTACGCACTGCCAAGTTTTTCAACACCTTCAACACCTGTGCCTGTTAAGTCAAGCTTGTCGCAAAATTCTTGCAAATTGCTGGGCAAACTAACGTATTCTGACAGCCACTTTAAAGAAACCTTCATAATTTATTTCCTATCATTTATGCAAAGCGGATTTGTATTTATTACTAACTGTTTTTTATGCGCTAGAACTGGCGCAAGAAACGCATGTCACCTTCAAGAAGCATGCGCAAGTCAGGCACGTTGTACTTCAGACATGCGATGCGCTCAACACCCATACCAAACGCAAAGCCTGAATACACCTCGGGGTCAACGTCAACGAAGCCGTAAACGTTTGGGTCAACCATGCCGCAACCCAAAATTTCAAGCCAACCAGTGCCTTTGCACATGCGGCATTTGCTGCCGTCTTTCAGTGTGCCTGAGCCCCCACAAACACCGCAGCTAACATCGGCTTCGGCTGATGGTTCAGTGAACGGGAAGTAGTGCGCACGAAAGCGTGTTTTATGGCTTTCGCCAAACATTTTTTTGCAGAAGAAATCAAGCGTGCCCTTCAAATCGCCAAAGCTAATGTTTTTGTCAACAACAAGGCCTTCAACCTGGTGAAACTGTGGCAAATGCGAAGGGTCTGACACATCGCGGCGGTAAACTTTACCAGGCGCAATAACATAAATTGGGGGCTTTTGGTTTTCCATAACGTGCACTTGCACTCCTGACGTTTGCGTGCGAAGCAAAACGTCCGACTCACCCTTTACACGTGTGTCTGCACCTGTGTTGTCAACCAAATAAAACGTGTCTGCAAGCCCACGGCTTGGGTGGTCTGCTGGTGCATTAAGCGCTTCAAAATTGTAGTAACTTGTTTCAACCTCGCTGCCACTTGCCACTGAATAGCCCATGCCAAGAAAAATATCGGAAATTTCATCGATTATGGAGCTGATTAAGTGGCGGCAACCAACTTGTTGCGAGCGCCCTGGCAGCGTTACGTCAACTGCACTTGCGTTGATTTTTGCTGCGAGTTCAAGTGTGCTTAAGGCTTGTTTGCGTGCTTCAATTGCAGCTTCAATTGCTTGCCTGGCTTCGTTTACACTCTTGCCAACTTGTGCACGCTCTTCCTTTGCAACTTTCGACATGCCACGCAAGTAGGCTGTTAGACTGCCAGCTTTGCCCAAAACACCAACGCGCACGCCCTCAAGCGCATTGCTGTTTTCAGCCTCTTTAATTGACGTAAGCGTTTTTTCACGCAAAGCAGCAAGTTCATCAACAAGTGCCATGCAAACCACCCTTCTTGGATATACAGAATTTATAATGCTTAATTGAATTTTAGTTTA
>CAYVDR010000131.1:0-4510 GCA_964450625.1 uncultured Senegalimassilia sp. | reverse complement strand
CAAACTTTCTGCCGTGTGTACTCCGACGGTCGCATAAACCACAACTACGCCTCCATAAAGCGTGGTGTGGCTGTAGGTTTTTGTTTTTAACAAACAGGGAAAAATACAACAAGCAATGAATTATTTTTATTAAATTTGCAAAACCTTAAATTATCTAGTATAATGAAAAAGATGTATGAAAATAACTTGTAAGGAAAAGCACTGAAACGTAATTTAGAAATAGACGTCCCTAAGAATTCACGTGTTGAAATTTCTCGCAGGAAAAACCTGAAGAAATCGATCTTCCAGCGCACGCGCTTAGTTGTTTGCACTCTAATTTTATTTTTGTCGCTTTCAGTTGCTGGCACTCTGTCATACATTACATGGACATCAAACCAAACACCTAACAGGGTTGCAATGGGTGAAGTTGCATTGCAAATTGTTGAAAACGGTACAGAAATTACTGCTGAGACAAACAGTGTTAACCATGGCGTTGGCAACAAGGAAGTACAAATTAAATCAAACGATGAACCCGACCGCGCAAGCGAAGTTATTCGAGTTACGTTTGTTCCAGAAATTGCAAGCGTCCAAACAGACACTACTGGCAAATCGCTGGGCAACGCTGTAATTGGCGAAAACTGGTCTGCTGTTAAAACAGACACAACCCTAAACCTTGACTACATTGAAACAGATGTAATTAGGCTTTACCTTGTTGATGGCTGGTCAGACAACTGGACATATAAAAACGGTACATTCTACTACAAAACTGTTCTTGCTAAAAACACAACCACTCAGTCAATCTTGTCTGGCGTTGTTTTGCAAGATGGCGTAAACTTGGCTGATTATGGCACCGTTAAAGTTGCTGTAATTGCCGATGCAATTCAATCAACCCCAGCAGAAGCACCTGCAGCTTGGGGTTGCACGGTTGATGCTTCTGGAAATGTTACGGTAAGTTAACATGGCAGGTGCACAAAAACATATGGCTATAACTGGGGCTTGTGCCAGTGTACATAGCAAAATTGTAAGTTTCATTTTTTATGAAAGGAGCTAAAGAACATGGAAAATGAAAACCCTGTGGTAGTTATTGACCAAGAAAACGATCGCAAGAAAAGAAGCGGGCTTGCAATTGTTTTGGCGGTCGCATTTGTTGCAATGCTTGGCATTGGCACAACATTTGCATACTTAACGTGGACTACAAACCAAACTCCAAACCGCATGACCACCGACCCTAAAATCACTGCTGACTTGCTAGAGCCAACATGGACAGAAGCAGCAAAAGCATCTGACAAGGGCACTGCATCCGACGGCAAAGACATCCCTAAAAATGCTGACAACATGCTTCCTGGCACAGAAGTTAACAAAAACCCATTTATTGTTAACACATCAACAAATGGCTCAGATGAATATTGTGGAATTAAAATTCAATTCCAAAAGTGGACTGTCACAAGCGATGGTGCCGACAAAACTGACAAAACAGCAGGCTCTTGGGCAAACATGAATGCTGACGAAGTTGCTAAGGTTCTAAAATGCTACGGCTTCTTGCAGGCAGCAGGCAGCAAAGCAAGTGTTGCAGGCTTTAACGATGGCACAAACAACAATGTTGATGACACATGGGTACAAATTACTGGCAGTGATTATGGTGTGACAACTCGTGGTACAGCTAACAGCAACGGTGCAATGTACTTCTACAACACAACTAAAATCACCGCTTTAGCAAGCTCATGGGTTGCTGCAAGTGAATCTGCTTCAGATGGCCACTATTCAATTCCTGAAGCCAACCGCACAAAAGATTTATTCACCCAAATTCGCTTCATTGACACTGCAACTCAAACAGACATCAACAACCTAAACGCTATTCTTTCACCAACTGGCAAAACACCAGCCGACCCTGGTTGGCGCATTGTTGTTTCTGGTGCTGCAGTACAAGCAACAAGCGACACTTCAGTTACTGCTGCTACTTTTGCTACAGACTCAACAGCAAACTGGAAAACGCTGCTTGACACCAACCAAACAACAACAGACGTTACAGCTACAAACCTAAGACCAGGCGCAGCAACTGGTGTACGTGCAGGCTTTACAAACGGCATTCCAGAGGTTTCTGACATTGCAGCTGATGGCACAGACACAACACCAACAAGCTAATTTGTTTTAGGAAGATGACATTAGAAAAAGGCAACAGTAAATGGCAAGGCATCTTAACATAGAGATACTTAAGCTTAAGGGCACAAAGCACACGGCAGTCCCGTTTGCCGTGTGTGCCCTGCTGTTGGCTTTATTGGTCATGGCGCTTCCTGGTACACAAGCACAGTATGCGACTACTGACCAAGACGTTCACGTTTTTGTCTTTGCAGAAGAAAAAGACGTAAAGGTTACACTAGAGGAACCAAGTTGGACTGTTTCATCTGGCATTGGCCTTTCATCAGGCACTACAAAAGCCAAAGACCCAACTGTGGCTAACGTTAAAGAACAAGGTAATGGGTGTTACATGCGGGTAAACATGCGTGTGCTTGATGAAAACGGTAACACCCTAAACCCCTCCACAAACAAAGAGCGCATTGATTTAATTTTGCAAACCATTTGGTCCGACCCAAACGAAGAAATTAAAGTTGGCAGCCCTTACACACTAACCCAGCTTGAAAGCATGCAGGGCGTCAACAAAATTTACAACGAAAACTTGTTTGAAGCTCCTGTTTGGAACAGCGAAATGCAAGCTTACAACATCAATTACAAGGGCATTTTAGACGGTGGTGAAACCGCAAGAATTTTTGATAAGGTTTCCCTTCCAGCCGACTACACCGATTCCCAAATTGCAGCAATGGGCAACTATTACATTAACATTTGGGTTCAGGCAATTCAAGCTGAAGGTTTTGACAACCAACAAGATGCGCTTGCAAACCTCTCAAATGAAAACGTAATTAACAACATTACAACAAGTTAGGCATTAAATTTTGGCAACTTTAGTTAACAATATTCAAAACGCTAACCACAAACCTTGCTTTAAGTTTTCGTGGGCAATGTTAGCTATTGTGTGCTTACTTGTTGCTGTGCTTTGTGCTGTTGGCGGCACTTATGCTGCTGTAGCAGGTGTCAACCACCCAGATGACATAGAAGCCTACCCAAACGGCAAGCTTATTAACAAAGGCATTGATTCAGGAGAGACTCTTGTTTACCCAGGGCTTACAATTGAACGCACTGCTGTTGCAAAAAACGAGGGCAGCCAGGACATGTATGTGCGCATGCAATACGAAAAGCTTTGGATTGAAAAAGACGAAGAAAGCGGCAACTGGGTTGAAAGTTCGGACGACACGCTTCGCACAGACATGATTGAAGTTGCCCTAAACGAAAGCCCTAACTGGGTTGATGGTGGCGATGGTTGGTATTACTACAATGTTGCTATTGCCCCTGGCACAGAATCTGAGACGTTTTTAAACAACATTAAGTTTGCTGACATCATTGGCGAAGACCAAAACGACAACTGGTACCATGAGGCTCGCACGTCCACAAATTATGTTGGCAAAGCTGCTGAGGTATCAATCACTATGCAATGTGCGGCACAGCCCCTTCCACAAGCGCAGGAAATAACAGAAACAACTTCATACAACAATGGCACCGCAACGGCAACACCAACTGGTGCCAGCACTGCATCAGCTAAAACAGGCGACTCCCTCTCCCCTGTTGCTATTGCACTATTCGCACTTGCAGCCTTATCGTTTGTTGTGTGCTTGTTTGCACTAATTGCTGCAAAGCGCAAACAGCGCGAAGCTGAACAAGAGCAAGAACAAGTAATAGTTCTATAATTAAATTTAGAACTTCTTTTACTGTCATACTTACACGCTGAGCCAAATTCACACGTACTGCATTGCCCTTTAATTAGCCCCTTTTGATTTACATCCACATGCTACATTAGCATGTAAATAAGTATGCGCAAATAAGCAACCACTAGTAAGCAGCAGGTGGCTTACTTATAAAAACAAATCCCTTAAACCATACACATGCGCCCATCAAAAAAGGCAGCTTATAAAGCTGCCCAAGCACATAAGTTTAATCAAATCCTTAACGTAAAATTTAAACGCATTAAGTAATACGGCAATTAGATGCTAGCTAAACGCCACAGTGTTATCAACGCTTTCGGTTTCGCTTATAAAGCTGTTGCTTACCTGTTCAGTTGCAAGCGTTATTGTGCGTGCGTGGGCATCGTCTGCATCGGGTACAATTTTTAGTGTACCTAATGTGCCTGAACCTGCACTGGCAGCTGTCCAAAAATCGTTTGTTGCAAGGTCGGCTGTTGTGGTGCTGTTTGTGCTAAAGCGCCATGTGCCTTGGTCCTCAACATCGCTAAACTCATAAGTTGTGCCCGCAAGCAAAACAACTGTTTCGCTTGCTTCAGTTTGCCCTGCTTCAATTTTTATTGCCTGGCGATACACTGCATTTGTAGTGGTGTTTTTGATTTGCACAACAAACCATGTGTCTTGCGTCTGTGCAGAAGGTATTGTTTTCTTTATTGTTAGCGGGTAATAACCAAGCCACACAA
>CAYVDR010000130.1:0-4553 GCA_964450625.1 uncultured Senegalimassilia sp. | reverse complement strand
CATGCAACCACCTGCCCAAAGGCAGAAAGGAGGCTAATTTAATGTGGGCAGGTGCGCCAATGTTTCAAGCACACCTGCCAAGTGCTTGCGCTGCTGCAAATGCCCAAAGCACAAAGGCAGCGCAAGCAAGTTAGTTGCCTAGCAACCCACTACTGAAGCAAACGCTCCATGCGGGTTTCAAGGTTTGTGTTAACAACCGATGTGCCACCCAGCACATAAGCTTTGCCGATGGTTGCACGGTTGTCGAAGAAGAAGCCGTTAATGGTGAACAAGTTTGTTGACTCAAGAGAGTTGTTGGTGTTCACCAGCAAAATTGTGCTGCCAGTCTTGCCAGCAAGAGCAGCACCTGCAAGTGCGTCAACACCCTTTGTTGCCGCAGCCCCAGTTGCAACAACTGCTGTTGTTGCGTTTAGGTAAGGCTCGCCACCTTCAACGCTGCTGTTGCTTGTTAAGTATTCAGCAATAACGTTTGATGTGTCGTAGCCGCTCTCACCTGCCAAGCGCTGATATTGGCGAGTGCCAAGCGTGCCCTCAACGGAATCGCGAGAAACAGCACCAGTGCCACCAGGAACAAACACAGTAGCGTTTTCGAAGCTTGCGCCTTCAGCAAACAGTGCAGTTGCACCAGCAGTTAGCTTGCGGTCTGCTGCTGTGTTGCCTGCGCTTTCAAGCAAAATTGGAACATGGTACTTGTAGGCAAATGAGCTTATGGAAAGCGCATCCTGGAAGTTGTCTTGCATGGACACAATAGCTTTTGTGAAGTCGGTGTCGCCTGCTTTTGTTTTCTCTGTTGCCAAGCGTTTTGCACACTCAACAGATGTGTCTTCGGCGCCATCGCCGTACACACGCTCTACTTTCTTTACGCCCTCAACTGCTGCAGCAGCTGCTTGAACTGCTGGCTTGATGGCACCTTCGCCACCGATAATAACAACGTTTTCAGCACCTAGACGTGCAATTTCTTTAGCAGTGGCCGCGCTTAGCTCAGTTGCGCTTGTTAACAAAATTGGTGCTTCCCAAATGCCTGCAAGGCCTGTGGCGCTCATGGCGTCTTTGAAGTCGTCGTCTTTGCAAAGCACCACTGTTTTGGATGCATTTGTAAGCCCTGTTGGGTAAGCCTCTGCAGAAATTGCAGCACTGGTTTGCGCTGAGTCATCGCCTGCCAAGCGCTTAACGTTTGAGGCAGTGCCAAGTTTCAAAGTTTCGGCAAACGTGCGCTGGGCTGCATTTAGCGTTGTTGCAGCACTGTCAACGTCTGCTTGCGTTAGCGATGCCTTAGCAGCAACTGCTTGTGCAGCGTCAATAGCAGCTTTGAGTGTGTCAAGGTTTGCCTGCGTTGTCCAGTATGCATCCTGTGAAACGTCCGTGCCGTCAGCTGACACTTCAACATCTTGCATTGCAGCCTGGGCATCGGCAATGGCCTTTGTTAGCGCTTCTGTGCTTGCAGACGTTACAGTAAACGTTGTTGAAATTGTGCCTGCATAGTTGCCAGTGCCTGTAACCTGCACAGTGTATATGCCAGCTTCCACTATGCTTTGCACCTCAGTGCCTTTTGCATCCAAATACTTCACAGTGAAGTCTGCTGGTGTTGCAAGGGCTTTGCCTACATGCGTTACTGCAACAGTTGGCACAATAGCGCTGCCAGTGTATGCAGCATCAGCAATTGCGGCAATGTCAGCCACATCAAGCTGTGCTGCAACAACGTTAAAGCTTGCAGTTGCTGTGCCTGTGTAGTTGCCAGTGCCTGTTACCACTACTTTGTAAGTGCCAGCATTTGTAATTTCACTAACTTGCTCGCCAGCGACATTGGTTAGCTTGAATGAATAATCATTAGGGGTTGTAAGCGTTAGTTCACCGTGGACAACCTTAGGTGTTGGGGCAACGTTTGCACCAGTGTATGTGATGTCAGCAATGGCTTGAATGTCGGCATCTGCCAACGCAGCTGCAACAACGTTAAAGCTTGCGGTAGCCGTGCCAGTGAAGTTGCCTTTTCCTTCTACTACAACCTTGTAAGCACCCACATTAGTGATGCTTGAAACAGCGTTGTCAGAAGCATCTGTGAACTTGTACGTGTAGTCGGTGTTGTTTGCAAGTTCTTTGCCGTTGAACTTAACAACTGGCGTTGGTGTTACATCGCTGCCAGTAAATTCAATATCTTCAACGGCTTGCAAATTAGAATCAGCAAGCGTTGCAGGTGTTACAGTGAACGTTGTGCTGTCTGAACCGCCATAGACATTGATGCCTTCAACCTTTACGGTGTAGGTGCCAGCATTCACAACTTCAGTAACTTTGGTGTTGTTTGCATCGTAGATTGCCACCGTGTAGTCTGTACCCTGTGTAAGTGTTGTGTCAGAGTGCTTCACAACAATGCTTGGGGTAATAGCACTGCCAGTGTATGCAGCACTGGCAATTGTTTGAAGGTCGCCTTTAGCAATTACGCTTTGCGTAACTTTGAACGTAGCTTCAATGCTACCCATGTATTTTGTGCCCGTGCCTGTTACAACAGCCTTGTATGTGCCCTGGTTAATGAGTTTGTCACTTGCAACATCGTTGCCTTCGTTATCTTGGTATTTAACTGTGTAGTCTGTGTTTTCTTGAAGGGTTAGCCCGTTGTGGACAACTTTAATTTCAGGCTTTAAAGCAGAACCAGTGTATGCCACATCGGGGATTGCTTCAATGTCGGTGCTTAGCAAAGTTTCAATGCCAAGCTCCCAAGCAAGTTGTGGCGAAGAACCTGACACGTCACGCCAAATTGCACCTGTTTTGTCGCCCATCTTTTCGGCTGTAATGTCTGATGCTGCGTCAACTACAGTGGCAGTGGCTTCAGGCGTTAAAGAGCCAGAGTAAGAGCTATACCAACCGAATGGTTGCGCTTCCTTTGTGGTAGCATTGGCAACAACAGAATTTTTCAGATAATAACAACCCTTTGCATTAAGGTAGTGTACGGAGCTACTAACTGTTTCCATGCCAACAAGCGCACCAAAGGCATCTTTATAATAACCGCTAGTTCCGGTGTACCCTGATGTAACAGTTCCTGTACTGTAGCAATTATTTAGCGAGACCATAACTTTAGAACTTGAACTACCAGTAAAGCCTAAAATTCCGCCCATATAATAGCCGCCATCAATGTTGCCTGTGTTGTAGCAATCTGTGAAGTTTGCATTTATTGGATTATTGGCAATATTACCGACAAGACCGCCTGCATATGAAGAACCTGTTTTTGTTGAATGGGTAACATTACCTTTGTTCACGCAGCTTGTAAATGAAACAGTTGATGTACTTGAAGTTGCAATGTAACTAACAATACCACCAAGGTATGTACCAGTGCCTGTAACAGATGCTTCGTTTTTAACTTTCTCGCAAGTTAGGCTGCCTTTGGCATAGCCAATAACACCTGCAAGATATTGCTTGCCTGAAACGCTTCCTTGCACAACAACGTTTTTAATTGTTGCATTCTCAACATAGCCAAACAAGCCAGCATAAGACGTTGAAGTTGTGCTTATGTTCAAATTGCTTACAGTGTGCCCTTGACCATCAAATATGCCCTTAAACGCTTTGTAATTTGAATAGTTAACGTATGAACCAATTGGTGTCCATTCAGTTGCTGCAGAAGTTAACTTTGATAAGTCGATGTCTGCGCCAAGTTTAACTGTGCGCCCTTCGTATGTGTCACCATCATTAACTTCCTTTGCGAATGTTTCAAGCTCGTCAGCTGAGTTAATTACTTTGCACTCCACCTCAACTGCATAGGCTGGGGCAAACGCACTTACAACTTTTGTGTTTTCGAATGTGTTTGTGACCTGGCACGTGTAGTAGTGCTTGCCTGGGCCAAGCAGTGTTTGGTCAAGCGTTGCAGCAGTTGCGCCCTCAACGGCAACTTGGCTGCTTTCTGTGCCACTGGCATCACATGTGTACCACTGGTACGTTAGTGTGCCCTCGCCTGAGCCAGGGTTTTGTGCATTGAAGTTCTTAACATTTGCCGTTATTGTTGTTTTCGAGTTTTCAACAACAGGGTTTGGTGTTGCACTTAGCTCAATTTCAGGCACTTTGGCAGCTGTTGACGAAATGACGTTCACATCAACAGTGCTGCTGTAGCATTGCATTGTGTTGCCGTCAAGCGCATACGTTGCAACGCAGTATAAATCCCACTGCGAAGAAGCAGCATCGCTTTGTGGCACTGTGTAGTCATACGCTGCAGTTGTGGCACCATCAATGGCTTGTGGCTCTTGGTCTGCAATGTCTGTACGCACTTTGTACCACTGGTATGAAGTTGGGGCGCTACCAGCGTATGCAGCACCTGTGATGTTTTTGGACACATCAAGCGTTAGCTTAACCGTTTCGCCTTGCTTTGCTGCATGAGTGCTTGCAGTGTCTGTTGGGTATGTTGCTGCTGAAGTTGCCATAAGCTCACCAGCGTTGAATTCCCAGGTGAGTTGTGGGTATGTTGAATACTTTGCCTTCGTGAATGTGTTTGTAGCAGTTACTTGCGCATTTTTGTTCAACGTGTCACGGAATGTGTAGCCCAGCGCATCCTTAGAACTTGTTGCAACTGCACC
>CAYVDR010000129.1:0-4565 GCA_964450625.1 uncultured Senegalimassilia sp. | reverse complement strand
CCGTTTTGTGGTTCAATAAAAAATGCATTTACAAGTGAAGTAGTTTTGCCAATATAAAACGTTCGTAGCTTTTGTTGCGGGCGTTTTTTTATTGCAAAAACAACGTGTAGTTGAAAGGAAGTTGAAAAACGTGACAACAAACGAAAATTTAGCAGTGGGGAAGGGACAAGCCTCAAACATTAACAAAAGCAACGCAGCGCCACCAAAGGCGCACATACAGGTAAAACACCCCTACCTTGCATTGCTTGGCTTATACCTTGGTGGCTTTTGTGGCATGTACAGCGAAACAGCTTTAAACATTGCCCTGCCGCAGCTGTCTGCCGCATTTGGCGTGGAGCTTTCGCTCGTGCAATGGCTTGTTGTGGGTTATATGCTTGCAATTGGCGTAGTTCTGCCCTTTTCAAGCTTGCTAATGAAATGGTTTCAAGCGCGCAAAATTACACTGTTTGCCCTTGGTGCATTTTTAGTGGGCTCACTCATAAGCGCATTTTCAAGCACATTTGCAGTTTGCCTAGTGGGGCGCATTATTCAAGGTGTAGGCACAGGGCTTGTTTTACCGCTAATGTTTTCCATGGTAATGGAGGTTATTCCGCCGCACAAAATTGGTGCAGCAATGGGCATTAACGCATTAGTTATCATGTCAGCCTCAGCTGTGGGACCAACACTTGCTGGTGTGTTAATTGGGGCGTTTTCATGGCATTTTGTGTTTTTCAGCTTCGCCATAATCTTGGCTGTTGGCATAATTTGTACGTTGAAGTGGCAGGTAAACCCCTACACACTTACCAAGCCAAAAATTGATGTTTTATCGGTTATTGCATCATGCCTAGGTTTTGGCGGTGTTGTTTTAGGCGTTGGCGTTGCAAGCCTTTTTGGCTGGGGCTCGCTTCCTTGCATTGGTGCACTTGTTGTTGGTATTGTAAGCCTTGTAATTTATGCACGCCGCCAGCTTACTATGAAAAACCCAGTTATTGACCTGCGTGTTTTTGCAACACCAGGCTTTCGCACAGGAGCTTTGTGCGTAATGCTAAACTTTGGCATAACGCTTTCTGCAATGTACATTTTGCCGCAGTTCTACCAAAATTCCATGCTTTTAGCTGTAAGTTTCACAGGCATTGTCATGCTGCCCGGTGGCATTGTAAACGCCATAGTATCAATGCTATCGGGGCGCATCTACGACAAAATTGGGGCTAGAATTCCTGCACTTCTGGGTTTTGGGATTTCAGTTGTAGCCCTTGTAATGCTAATGTTTGCAAATGAGTCAAGCACACTTGCATACGTAATTGCCTGCCACATTTTGCTAATGATTGGCGTGCCTCTTGCAATGTCGCCATGCCAAACTCATGCGCTTGCAGCGCTGCCACACAACTTGTCAACAGATGGCTCAACAATGATAAACACAATGCAGCAAGTAATGGGTGCAATTGCAACAGCTCTTGCAACATTTTTGGTTAGCAGCGGCTCTGCAGCACTTACAAGTTCTAATGCACAGGCTGCGCAAACAACAGCATTTACACAAGGCGCACACTGGGGCTTTATATTCTCAATTGTGCTGGCAGCAGCTGCGTTTGTGCTAGCTTTGAATTTCAAAAAGCACACAAGTGCTGCAACCGCACAAAAGACAAGTGGTGTTAGTGCAGCAGAAGCTGGCGCAAAAGCCACTGCTAGCAGCACCAATGCAAGTGCAGCTGTAACGAAGCCTTCAGCAGTTACAACCGCTGCAACAGCTAAGGCGCCAAACCGCCTTGCAAGCCTTATGAAAACCGATGTGTTCGTGCTAAAAGAAACAGATAGCGCACTTGATGCGCTGCGCTTGTTTGCACAAAAAGAAATTTCTGGCGCACCGGTTGTTGATGTAAATGGTAGTTTAACAGGCTTTATAAGCGACGGCGACATTATTGGGTCTTTGGGGCGTCAAACGCCAAAATTCAGCAGCTTTTATGCGTTCACTACTGAAGGCGGTGGCTCTAAGTTTAGTGAAAAATCAAAACAACTTAGTGAAATGCCTGTAAGTAACCTTGCAACAAAGAACGTGTTAACAGTAGATGTAAACGAAGACATGTACGATGTTTGTGCAAAGCTTGCCTTGCACCACTTAAAGAAAGCCCCTGTGCTAGACGGCACAAACATGGTTGGCATAATCAATAGAAGCGACATTACCCGATACACAATTGGACTGTATGATTAAGAAGTCAAAATAAATGAGTAGCAGACTAGACTAATAAAAACCTCTAGTGGTATAAACCACTAGAGGTTTTACTTTCAGGGTTTATAAATATAATTCAATAAATTCTTTAGCTGAAAGTGCCTGAACATTAGAATTTTTGAAAGCTTTAACATCTCTAGAAATTATAAAGTTGACGCTGTATAGTTCGGCACAAGCACGGACTATACCATCTTCAAAATCAGGCTCATTGCTTGATGCTGCTTCTTGAATGGTATATTTATCTACTCTAGCAATGTCTAATATTTCAATTAATGCTTCAATAACATCTCTAGCTTTATGCTTAGTATCATATTTACAAAGAATGTAATAAACATCCTTCAGAGATAAGGCGCAAATATATGCATAAATGGCATCGTTTGCTGTATGCTCTAGGAGCATAATTGCATCATCATGATCGGGTCGTTCTGGAATGCAAGCATCAAGAATAATATTGGTATCTAGCAAAATTTTATTCATGTTTAATAAACTCAAAAACGAAAGGCTACAAATAGCGGCTTGCTATTAAGTCTTTAAGTTCGTTATCGTTCATTTCACCAATTTCTGGATGTTTTGGTGAAGTACCAAACGACTTAATGCATTGAATAGCCTTTGCTTTATTTGAAGCTTTTTCTTCATGACGCTTTTTGCTAATTGTGGGCAACTTCGAGGTTTCATAAATGTTGTCAACAAGTACAGTTTGGCAAAACTTTGTATAAGACATACCAAAGCGCTTTTTTGCGAGTTTATCCGCATAATCCAGCTTGGTTCTATTTAAATTTTTCGAGACAACAGCACTCGACATAATTCGCATCCTCTCCAACCTGCCTGCAATGTAACCTTATATAGCTGTTTAATCAAGACATTACAAAAGCCTTAAATTAACTTCCTTAAGCTGCTTGCCTGATACGTTGTTTGGAGCACCTGTCATAGGGCAGGAAGCACTGGAAGTTTTAGGGAACGCAATAACATCGCGAATGGATTGCTTGTTTGCAAGAAGCATGATTAAACGGTCAAGCCCAAGGGCAATGCCACCGTGTGGTGGACAGCCAAGTTCAAGTGCTTGAAGCAAGTGTCCAAACTTCTTTTGCATGTCCTCTTCACTAACTCCAAGGCGCACGAGCACACGCTTTTGCAATTCAGCGTTGTGAATACGAATGGAACCACCGCCAAGCTCAAAGCCATCCATGACAATGTCATAGCTAAAGCTTGAACATGCAAGCGGGTCGGTTTCAATTTTGTCCCAGTCGCTTTCGGGCACCATAGTAAATGGGTGGTGTTCAGCAGCGTACTTCTTTTCGTCGGCGTCATAGCGAAACATTGGGAAGTCAACAACCCACAAAAGCGCATGCCCGCCTTTATCGATGTTGAGTTTTTCAGCCATGTGCAAGCGCAATGCCGCTAGAACAGCACTTGCAGTGTCGAATGCATCCGCCGCAAACAACAGCAAATCGCCTGGTTCAACGTTTGCTGCTTCCTTAATTTTAGCGTGAACTTCATCGCCCAAGAATTTGGTGATTGGGCTTTTGCCCTTAAGTTCGCTGTCGGCTTCAGTGTAGGCAATCCACGCCATGCCTTTTGCGCCGTTTTCAGCTGCAACATCTGCAAGCTTTTCGATGTCGCCACGTGACCAACCACCAGCACCTTTGGCGTTTATGCACTTCACAACACCGCCAGCATCAACAGCACCTGTGAACACTTTGAAGTTGCAACCTTTAACAATTTCTGTTAGGTCAACAAGCTCCATGCCAAAGCGTACGTCTGGCCTATCGCACCCAAAGCGGTCCATGGCTTCTTTCCAAGGCATGCGCAAAAGTGGGAATTCGTGTTTGATGCCACAAGCCTCAAACACTTCCTTGAACACGCCTTCCATCATGTCAATAACATCGTTTTCCTGCACAAACGACATTTCAATGTCAACCTGTGTGAACTCAGGTTGGCGGTCGGCACGTAAATCCTCATCACGGAAACAACGTGCAATTTGGTAGTAGCGCTCAATGCCGCCTGCCATAAGCATTTGCTTAAACTGCTGAGGCGACTGTGGCAGCGCATAAAATTTGCCGGGGTTTGGGCGGCTTGGCACCAAATAGTCACGTGCACCTTCTGGCGTGGAGTTAGCCATAATTGGCGTTTCAACCTCAATGAATGCGCGCTTATTTAGTGCTGTGCGCATGGCGCTAACTACTTTGTGGCGAAGCGCAAGAGTGTTGTACATTTCAGGGCGACGAAGGTCAATGTAGCGCCACTTCATACGTGTTGTTTCGTCTGTTTCAATGCCGTCTTCAACTGAAAATGGTGGCGTTTGCGATTTGTTCAGCACACAAACTTTGCTTGCAAGCACTTCAATTTCGCCTGTTGCCATGTT
>CAYVDR010000128.1:0-4588 GCA_964450625.1 uncultured Senegalimassilia sp. | reverse complement strand
ACTGCATTATTTCCTAATTTGAAAGGTGCTAGGTATGAATATTGTTTTATTAGGTGCGCCAGGGGCTGGCAAAGGGACACAAGCGGCAAAACTTGTTTCTGAATTTGGGTTTTGCCACATTTCAACGGGCGACATTCTAAGGCAGGCTGTAAAAGATCAAACCGCTTTGGGCAAAAAAGCTAAAGGCTTTATGGATGCTGGCGAACTTGTTCCAGACGATTTAATTGTTGACCTCATGCGTGAGCGCATGCAAAAACCAGACACTGCAAAAGGCGTTATCCTCGATGGCTTCCCACGCACTGCAACGCAAGCGGTAGCACTTGACGCAATGCTAACAAAGCTAAACCGCCCGCTTAACGCATCGGTGCTAATAGACGTTGACAGCGAAGTTATTGTAAAGCGCTTAACGTCGCGCCGCATGTGCAAGGAATGCGGCTTTATTGGCAGCGAGACGGACACTAAATGCCCTAAATGTGCAGGTGAAATGTACCAGCGTGACGACGACAACGAGCAAACCGTAAGAAACCGTTTAGACGTTTACGCAAAATCTACTGCACCACTAATCGATTACTACACCGGTTGCGACTTAATCAAAAAAATAGACGGCGACCGCGACCCAAATGTGGTCTACGAAGACGTCAAGGCAGCACTTGGGCTTTAACATTCTAAAAACAACAAAGGCATGCATTAAATAAACCATGCAATAAAAAGATGGGGTGGTAAGTGCCCCATCTTTTTAGTTTTAGCCTATAATTTCACCTAATGCCAACACTTAAAAGCAACATATCGTATTCATGGAACAGCCTAATGCTAAATTATGGGCTGTTGCTTCGCCACATTGTGAAATGCGTGCTGGTAATTTTAGCAGTAGCACTTTTGCTTGAAACATTTTTGTTCAACATAAACTATTTCACAACAAGCGGTTTGAACACCGTTAGCTTAAACAACAAGCTTAACCTCTCGCAAACGGCAGATGAAAAATATCGCATAAGCGAAGTTAGCAATGTGCTTGAGTTTAACAACTTAAACATGCAGGTTAAAAACTTGTGGCTTAATTTTGACACGCAACAAGCGGCGCAACAGTTAACCATTAAAATTCAATTTACCGACGAAGCGCACCACACGTATTTTGACTCAACTGAATACACTGCTGGTGTGCCAAACGTGTCGCTAAACACGCTTTGCGAAGAAAGCAAATTCATAAACTTAAACACAACAGGCATTGTCAACAACTTAAAAATTACCATTTCTGGCAAAGACATTAACTACCCAATTTTACTCTCGGACATTTGCGTGAACGCACACGAGCCGTTTGTGTTCAATCAAACACGTTTTCTAATAACGTTTGGTGTGTTGCTTTTGCTTTGGATGTTCAGGCCTAAATCAATGCTGTACCGCATTGGCATTGTAAAAAACCCAATAAAGTCGAAAATTGCAATTGTTGCTGTAAATGCTATTGAAATTATATTGCTTACAAATTATTTGCTTATGGGCTCAAACCTTGTTGGTGTAGCAACAAGCAACTATAACAGTGGCTCTTGGGATGGCGTTAGTATTGCAAACACATTTGAAGTGGGCGGCGAAAACGCACAGCAATATGCTGAACTTGCGCGCGCAATGGCATCGGGGCAGCTTTATTTGCTCGACGACCCACCGCAGTGGTTGCAAAACATGGACGACCCGTACGACAAAGGTGCGCGCGACGAACTGCAAAAAGAAACAGGGCAAGAATACTTGTTTGATGTGGCATTTTATGATGGGCACTACTATGTTTACTTTGGCGTTGTGCCAGTAATTTTGTTTTACCTGCCATTCTATTTGTTAACGGGGGCAAATTTCCCAACGGCAATTGGTGTTTTAATTTCTGTCATTGCATTTGTGCTTGGGTGTTCGGCACTGCTCGACCGCTTTGCAAGACGGCACTTTAAGCGGGTAAGCTTGGGGCTTTATTTGCTGTTGCAAATTCCGCTTGTAATGTGTTGCGGCATTTTGTACTTGCTTAAGTCACCAACATTTTACGCACTGCCAATAGCAACAGGGCTTGCGTTTTCGGTGTGGGGCTTGTACTTGTGGCTGCGCGGGCGCGCGTCCAAAAACCCGTGCGGGTGGTTTTTTGCAGGCAGCCTGTGCATGGCGCTTGTTGTTGGCTGCCGCCCGCAGCTTGCGATGCTCTCACTTGTTGCAATACCGCTTTTCTGGCGCAAATACATTAGCAAGCGCCGCATTCTAACGCGCGCAGGTGCTGTTGAATTTGCGTGCCTTGTTGCCCCGTATTTCTTGGTTGGTGCAGGCATTATGGCTTACAACTACGCGCGCTTTGGGTCGTGTTTTGACTTTGGCGCAAACTACAACTTAACCGTAAACGACATGACAAAGCGCGGCTGGAACATTGGCCGGTTGGCGCCTGCGTTGTTTGCGTACTTCTTACAAGCGCCAAATGTATGCGGCACATTCCCATTCATAAGCGCTGTTAATTTTGATACAACATACCTTGGGCAAACAATTAAAGAGGTAACTTTCGGTGGCATTTTTGCATGCCTGCCGCTTTTGTGGGTGCTTTTGTTTTCCAAGCGCATTTTAAAATTGCGCTTTAAAACACGTCTTACAAACACAATAGCTGGGGTTATTATTGCGCTTTTGTCGGCTGCCGTTATTGTTGCCATAGCCGATGCCGAGGCTGCTGGCATTTTGCAGCGCTACTTTGCCGATTTCAGCTTTATGCTCTTAATTGCTGCTGTGCTTTTAATTTTCATAGTGAACGAAAACTTGCCTGCGCAAGGCCATGCCCGTGAAGTGTGCATAAGCGTGCTTGCAATTGCTGCTGGCATTTCGGTTTTGTATGCAACATTGCTTTGTTTTGCTGCCGAAACTGGCTGGTTTTCAGACATTTACCCTTGGGCTTACCAAGACATAATTGAAGCAGTGCAGTTTTGGACTTAGCCAACAAACGCCCCTTAGTTGCTTATGCAATAAAAGCCTGTGCGCTTTTGTTGCTGCTGTTTGTGCTTGCCTGTACACTGCCTTTAATGCCGCCCGCTTGTGCTGCAGTGTTTTGGGCGGTGCTTACAGGTGTGTCCTGCGCAGGTGTAATGTATCAAGTTGTCATTCGCAAAACGCACAGGCAATTTAAGCTTGTTAACGGGGGTGTGCTTGCGCGCATAAACAATGGTCGCGCGTTTAGCTTAACCGTTAGCTTTATTGTGTCTGCCGCATGCATGGCATCGCTTTTGCTTGAAGCACCAAAGTGGGACGTTGCCGAATGGCTGCTTATAGCCGCGGCTGTGGTGTTGTTTCCAGCTGTTGGCGCACTTGTGAGACATTTTGTAGCAAAGGAATATGAACGCCCATTTCAAACGGCTGGTATTGTTCTTGTAACCTGCGTTGTTGTTGCACTGCTGTTGTGCGCAGCTTATGTTTGCATCTGTGCGTTTGAGCCTGCTGAAAGTTTTGAAACGCTGCTGCAAGCTTTTCTTGCAACGCCGCAACCTTTCGAGAAGTCGCCATGTGCAATTTTAAGCGAGGCGGGCATTTTAACGTGGGTAAGCGATGCGTGTACTAAATTTTTTGTTGCGAAAACGTACACGGTTTTTCAACCTGCCTACCTGCTGTTTCGCGTAATTTTATGTGCAGGCGCATTCTTTGGCTTTGCAAACCTGCTTGGCATTTGTTCGCTAAACTTTAGCAATTTGAAGAAAGTGTTTTTGCCGCTTGAAGCAACAAAAGCGGAATTCACCTCGCGCAATTATGTATACAAACCAATTAAGCGCTACATTTTTGTTGCGTGCTTGCTGCCCATAGCGCTTGTGGCTGGCTTTTTGTATGCAAATTCATATGCTGAAAGCATTCAACAAACGCAGGAATACACATGGGCGCAAAGCATTGCGCGAAGCCTTGCTAGCCAGGCGGTGTATGTTAAAGATGGCAAATACTACGACAAGGAAATGGTCAACAAACTTTTGTACAACAATTCGCAAAGCAATGAAGCTGATGGTAACAATGCTAGCTTAAACGCGCAGGCAAATGCCTTAAAGAGCAAAATTCAAACGGCTTATAACGGGTGCTTGAATAATGTTGATGCTTTTTTGGACTGGTATTTTAATTTGCCATCTAATGCAAGTGAATTGTCGGCACTTTCTGGCAGTAACGCAAACACTGCCGCGCGCAATAATTTTAGCGAGGTGTGCGTGGCTGAAAATGATGAAAGCATAAACAGTGCTATAAGCACTTACTTAGAGCAGTTGGATGCATACATTACCAATGTTAACACCCAACTTGAAAAGTGCGAAATTACAAACGTGCCTGCATGGTTGCTTGTTGCTGAGGGCTTTCCCACTTCAAGCGATGCATTTGCACTTGTTAGCAAAGCACAAAATGCCAAAGCACAAGCAAGTGAGATGGGTGTTACAAGTGCCATAGAAAGCAACACCAGCGTGATGAAGCAAAGCGTTGAAAGCGCAGTTTTTGAAACAAGCACCTTTTCAACAATAACGAGCAACATTTCAAATGCAGCAAGCAGGGCAGGCAGTGTGCTTAACGTGTTAAACATTGTTGACACGCAGCTTATAGACCAAGCATCTAACAGAAGCAA
>CAYVDR010000127.1:0-4714 GCA_964450625.1 uncultured Senegalimassilia sp. | reverse complement strand
TTGCGCCCATGCGTTTGCACAAGTCGTAAGCCGAAAGCGTTTTGCCAAAACGTGGGTAGCGGCGCTTGAAGCCTTCGATGAGGTTAGGGTGTTAGGTTAGCACAGTACCTGTTGCTGCATCTTTAGCAGTAACCGTTGGCGTTTGTTCAGAACCATTGTAGGTAAAACTATTGCCTTCATTTGAGTTAAAGTCCACTTTGCACCAATTCCAAAGTGCATTTTTTACTTTGTCGATTATGCTCACAGACATTACAGATGTACCACCTATAATGTAAATGTTTTTAGGTTTTAGAGTTTCAATTGTTGTTTTAGCAGTGCTGCTAAGTTCATTTGTGTCTGTAAGCAAAATTGGTGCTTCGAGCACACCAGGCAACCAACCCCATAATAACCCCGCAAGAACCAAAATGTTTTAGTTTGCAATAATCAAATAACAGTTTGCCAATGTGCTAAAATCGCAGCGTTTTGATGTAATTTTACAAACTTCACTAGCGCATAACAATGATGATATTTATTTTTAATGGAGGTGTACAATGATTTGCTTACACTGCGGTGCTGAAATTGATGACAACTTTGTATATTGTTCCAAATGCGGAAAATTAACCAAAGAAACAAACAAGAAAGAAAACATCGAGACACAAAATTATAACCTGTCTACAACAAACAAAATAGCAGAGGAAAAAAATGAAAATAATTATATTTATCACAACAATTCCGAAATAAAACACGGAGACCTAATTCAAGTTATTGACAACAGACGCAATAAGGTTATTGCTCAAGGTGAAGTCCGCTTTATAAAAAATAATTACTACAGTCAAACATTAAATAAGGAAGATAGGTTCACGAAAGACAAATTTCTTTTAAGTGTAGACAATAAATACTTCTTCAAATTAGATGATGCTAATTACACAGTTAAAAAACTTCAGGTTTTTATTGATGAAGATTTTATTAGGCAAACTTATTCTTTAGGCCATTGGAGTCGCTATAGAAAATTAGATCATAACAACACTAACGTGTATGTTGAAAACACATTCTTGGAACTAGATAAAGAAGTTAAAAATATAGTTCATACTCTAAATTGTTTTTCACCGTATATGTCAACATCTGGCTCTTGTAGCGGTCATGGAACATCACCTGCTTGGATAGTGCTAAATTTTAAAAAACCACAAACATTAAATGATTTTATGGACATTCTTGAACCATACATAAATAAAATCGACCTTAGCACTAGCAAGACCGTAGCTTCCAAAAAAGCCATGTTCCGCGGAAAACCTTTTTTTTCAAGAGATATAGTTATGCGTCTTACCACCAAAGAAATAGGAGAACCAGCTTATAAAATTTTAAACGACTTTGATAAATACCTAACCAGTATAATAAGAATGAACAACAGGCAAAACGACATATTAGACCAACTAATTACAAAAAAGAAAATGCAACTGAGCAATAAGTAAAATCCCAGATACAGAAGGCTTATCATAAGCTTGATCACTAACATATAAGAACAACTAAATTAAACCAAAGCAACAAATGGAGGCAATGAGATGTTTGCAGCATCCGGCACAAGCCCAATTAGCAACTCTGGTGCAAACATCAAAGCCTTATTTACCCTCGCGTTTCTTTTTAGCATCGCGCGCAACTTTGCCACGCAGGGGCTTTACGCGCTTTACAACGTTTTGCACAGGGCGCACAACTTTGTCGCTATAGTCGCACGCTGGGCGTGTGCGCCAACCAAAAGCAAGGGAAGCGTAACGTATGCCTAGCACAAGCACAATACAAACAACTGCGGCGTAAATGCTGTCTATGAAGTGCAAGTTGCGAATTACTGCATAAGCCACACAGCCAATAAACGATGCCGTAACATAAAGCGTGCCAGCTTGAAAGGCTTCAGGTTCACGGTTCATAACTATGTCGCGCAAAATGCCACCACCGTTTGACGTTATGGTGCCCAAAATTATTGCTGGTACAACATCAAGCCCTGCAGCCATGGCTTTGCCAGTGCCAATAACAGCCCAAAGTGCCACAGACACGTTGTCTAACAGGTCAACAGCAGGGTCCATGTATTTAACAAGCTTGCCAAAGTAAAAAACAACAACGCCAACAACGGCGCAAGCAATAATAAGCGTTGGGTTGCTGAACGCATAAATGCCATAGTTTTGCAGCAGCACATCGCGCAAAATGCCGCCGCCAAGCCCAACAACTATTGCAATGCAGCACACGCCAAACATGTCGTAGCGCGCACGCACAGCACTCATAGCGCCAAACACCGCGCCCGAAACCGTAGCGGCAAGCTCAAGCCAAAACGGAATTGTAAGCGCCGGCTCTAGCATGTTAACTTCTAATGTTTAAGTAACTGCTGGGTGTATTACATGACACTGTAACTGCTACTTTAATGCCAGCTAGCCTTCGCTAGCAGTAGCGCAGCCATCTTGCACGCTAACGAGTTCAGCCTGTGTGGGGCTGCCCGAAAAGTTGAACCTGCCAGTTAAGTTTTGCGTTGCTTCTAGCGAGAAATTGTTGTCAAAAGCCTCAATTAATTGCGCTGCTTTAATTTTTGCAGCGTTGTGCAAATCCCAAAAACTGGCAGTGCTTTTTTCAGTTGTGAATGGGTTTTGCCACACATTGTGATGCCTGTTGTCAAACTGGCTTGTTGTGCTTGCGTTTGCGCGGTGGCTCATGGCTTTAAAGAATGAATACGGGCGCAAAATGCGCTCCACACGACCAATAAGCTGGCGTTTTATGCCACGCGGCGAATAAAACGCTTGCTGCACAATGCGAAAGTTAAGCGTTGCCATCAAAAACAAATTCGGCGGGGTTACAACATCGTAAACAGCAGAGGCAACATAGGCATAAATTTTTGAAACCACCTGCAACACAGCAATGCTTGCATTTAGCGTTTCGTTTGCCGGGTTAAACGTTGCAATTGTTTCGCCATATTTGTTGAATAAAACAATTTCATCAAGTTCGCTTTCAATAAGCCCGTGGACTTCGCTGCCATCGGCGCGACTAAGCCCTGGCTCGCCAGCGTCGCAAAGCTCAAACTGTTGCGCGTAAACAAAAGGGTGCATGGTGCTGTCAAGGGCATAGTGACACAAAAACCCCAGCGCATAAGCGCGACCGATTTTTTGCTGCACGCCTTCAAGCGTGTCCACTGCCATTTTCATGGCTGCAAGCAATTCCGCAGGCTTTTGCTTGTGCATAGCCTGACCTAAGCTGTGAAATTCAGCAATATGTGGGCTAATGAGTGTGTAAAATAGCGGGTCGGGGCCTTGGTTGCCAAGCAAAAACGCATCGGCTTCATCGCGCGTGCCCCCAATTGTTTGAAAGTGCGCATCGTACATTTCACGACCAAAAAAATTGTGAGTAATAACTGCTGGCATTTTTAACCCCTTTTGTTTTAATTGTTTAGGCGCATTTTACACGCAAAAATTAAAACGTTCATTTAGAATGTGAATGTGGCATTTTAAAACATTGCTTAAGCAATTTTAATGTGCTGCAAACACCTGAAACGTAAAAGCACAAGGAGTCGCACAATGGGTTTTGGTCTTGGCAGCTTAAGCAAGCGCGAGCGAAGTTGGGTTTTATACGATGTTGGCAATTCCGCTTTTGTTCTTTTGGCTTCCACGCTAATTCCCATTTACTTTTCCGCGATAACCGACCCAGAGTCGTCCGTGGTTGTTGTTTGGGGCTACGCCACTACCGTTGCATCATTAATTTTGGCGCTTCTAATGCCATTTTTAGGCAGCTTGGCAGATGTCAAGGGCAACAAAAAGAAGTTTCTAGCAGGCACAATAGGCACAGGTGCTGTTTTGCTTGCGGCACTTGGGCTTGCGGGTGAGCCGTTCGTGTTCATTGTAATGTATGTGCTTTCTTCGGTTATGCTAAACGCTTCACTTGTGTTCTACGATGCGTTTTTAATTGATGCAACAACAAATGAACGCCTAGACGAAGTGTCGTCGCAGGGCTATGCCTGGGGCTACATTGGCTCATGCGTGCCGTTTTTAATTTCGCTAGCACTTGTGTTTTTTGGCGAAAACATTGGCGTTGCCCAGCTTGATGCCATACGCATTTCATTTGTAATAACTGCAGCTTGGTGGGTGTGTTTTAGTGTGCCACTGTTCAGAAACGTACATCAGACGCATTTTAAAGCGCGCATGCCGCACATGTTTAAAAGCACATTTTTGGGGTTGTTTCAAACTGCGAAGAAAATTTTTCACAACAAACGAGTTTTTCTATTTTTGCTTGCATTTTTCTTCTACATCGACGGTGTGCACACAATAATTACTATGTCTACAAGTTATGGCACTGAACTGGGCATTAGCTCCACCATGCTTGTGCTGGCACTGTTAGTTACGCAGTTTGTTGCATTCCCCTCGGCAATTGCCTATGGCAGGCTAGCAGGGCGTTTTGGCACAACAAAAATGCTGCTAATTGCAGTTGCAGCTTACTTTGGCATTACACTGTTTGCAGCGTTTTTCTTGCAAAGCGCTGCGGAATTTTGGGTGCTTGCCGTTTGCGTTGGCTTGTTCCAAGGCGGCATTCAAGCGCTTTCACGCAGCGAGTTTGGCAAAATAATTCCCAAACAAAACGCAAACGAGTACTACGGGTTCTTCGACATTTTTGGCAAGTACGCAACAGTTTTAGGCACGTTTCTTGTAAGCGTGTTTTCGCAGCTTACAGGTTCTAGCAGAATTGGCGTTCTAAGCATTGCCATTTTGTT
>CAYVDR010000126.1:1738-4792 GCA_964450625.1 uncultured Senegalimassilia sp. | reverse complement strand
ACTTCAACTTTTTCTTTTTCGGCTTTTTGCCTTGGGCTTGCTAATAATTTTAATTCATCGGCTTCACTGCATTCTTTAGAAGACGCTGAGAGTGCCACTTTTGAAGACGTGCGTTTTTTAGGTGCAGGTGCAACTTCAATGCAGCGTACTTCTTTCATTACTTCGAGACATTCATACACCTTCACATTAAACGCATTTTCACATTTAAGCCTTGCGTTCTTAAGCCTGTTTCGTGCCTGCTTAAGGTTTTTTATTCCCTGTTTATATTCCTGTGCAACTTCACTTTGCCTCGCTTTGTCTTCAATGGGCACTTTCATTTGCAGCATGCGCTTTATGGGCAAAGCTAAAACTGTTGTGCCAACAGCGGCTTGCTTTAATGCTTGCGTGCCAACTTCGCTAGTAAAAAATGCTGCCAAGTAATATGGGTTTACTTTGTTTTCATCAACCTCAATGACATACACATTACCAGCTGCTAAATATGTGAAGTTGTTTGGCACTTCAGCCACTGCAACTTTAAAGGAGGCACCGCTTTGCGCAAGCAAAATGTTGCCGTTTTCAATAATGCTTTTGCGCTGCTTGGGTTCAATTGCATTGATGTTTGGCAAGCCTTCATCATCAATGCTGCCGTCAATAATGTTGGCAGCTGTAACAAGTTTAAGTTTTGTGTCCTTTGCGCCGCTTACCATTTCATCGTGCTTTGCCGCACTTAAAATGCAACCCCTTGTAACATGCTTTACCACATGTTCAAATGCGTAAGGGTAAGGAATTTCAAGAGGTTCTTTCAAAAAACCCCCAACTACCAGCTCAAAATTGGCTGCTGCAACCTCTTTAAGCGGCACAAGTTTACTGTTTTTTGAATTGGTTTGAAGGCGCTTAAGAATTTCTTCAATGCATGCGCTGTCAAATTCAATTGTACGGCGCTTGCGCAACCCAAGGTCGCTTGCGTCCACAAAGCGTATGGCTTCTTTAGGCTTTTCACCCAACACAACCATATAAGTTTTCATGCTAGTGTAAGGCATAAACACACCACTTGGAAGTGAAATCACACTGTGCACTTTGCCGCTTTTTACCATGTGCTCGCGTGGTTTTGAATCGCTTTCAGTAAATGTGCAGCCCGATGTCACAACTGCCACAGCCTTTCCGCCTTCGTTCAGTGAATTTGCAAGCAAACTCGCAAACACCCAATCAAGCGATGTGGTTTCGCGTTTAATTATGTGTTGTTGCTCCAAGGCGTCTAAATAAGCATTTTCCTTAGACTGCACACGCTGCACACGCACCCCAAGTGGGAAGTTCGAAAAAGCTTTATCGGCTTTAATAATTGGGTTGGTACCATCAACGCAATTTAGAGCGTTTTTATTTACGTATTCAATGTTCAAGCCTTGTTCTTTTGCGCTGCTGTTTGCACGCTTGCAAATTTCAGGGTCAATTTCAATTCCTGTATATTTTGCATTTGGTACGCTTTTGCAAGCGGCTTCAAGGAATGCGCCCTCACCGCTGCAATAGTCAACAACGCTTTCGCCCTTTTTTATGTCAAGGATTGCAAGTGCAAGGTTGACAACCCCAACAGGGGTAGAGTACTCAAAGGCGCGTTTGTAAGACTTAACGCGCTTACTTTCATTAAGCGAAGCAAATGAGTACTTAAAGCCTTCTGTACCTTTTTGCTTTTCGTTACTATTGCTCATATTGTTGCCCCCTTTCAAGGTTTTAACTTTTATGTTGCAGCGCATAATAAAGCATTAAATTTGGCATGTCAATAGTTTTTTAAAACCATTTAAATAAATTTCTAAAACTATGATAATTACGACACTAATTGCATTTGCGGTTTTAAATGTAAAAAAATCTGCCAAAAAATCTATTGATGCCAGTTTGGGTTAAACCCCCCAGCTCACCCTACCATACTTCCATATTATGGCATGTGCTAGTTCCAGATTATGGTTTGCACTACTTCCTGATTATGGTAAACTCTACTTCCACATTATGGTTTTTGTTTTGTTCTAAGGCGCAAAAATGATTAAACGAAACGTTTCAAATTATTTAAAAAAACTAACAACTTGGTTTCCTGTTGTTGCCATAACAGGGCCAAGGCAAAGCGGCAAAACAACGCTGGCTAAAAGTTTGTTTAGCAACTTTTCATACGTAAACCTGGAAGACACTAACGTTTTAAAGCAAGTAAAAACTGACCCAATGGCTTTCGTGCGCCAGCACCCCACGCAGTTAATTATTGACGAGGCGCAACTTGCGCCCGAGCTGTTTTCGGCAATTCAGGTTATAAGCGATGAAGTTGGCACGCCTGGGCAATACATACTAAGCGGCTCACAAAATTTTTTGCTGGCAAAAAGAATTAAGCAAAGCCTTGCGGGAAGGTGTGCATATGTTGATTTACACACGCTCACTTTCAGCGAACTTGCTGCGCTTGGCAGCAACATGAGTGTTTGGGACTTTGCGCTAACAGGCGGCTACCCCAGAATTTATGATGCTGAAATTCCTTGCAGCGTTTATTTCAACGCCTACATTAAAACCTACATCGAACGTGATGTGAAGGGTTATTTAGATGTTAGAAACCTGGCATCCTATGAAAAAATGCTAGCGATATGTGCCTCGCAAGCAGGCAATTTGCTGAACACTACAAGCATTTCCAAAGCTGTGGGCGTGTCGGTGAAAACTGTAAATTCTTGGCTTTCAATGCTTGAGGCCAGCTACATTGTGTTCAGGCTTCAACCTTACTTCGCTAACGTAAAAAAACGCCTTACGAAAACCCCTAAGCTTTACTTTTATGACACGGGCTTGCTTTGCCACCTGCTTGGAATAAAGAGTGTCAACAACTTAAAGCTTAGCGAGTACAAAGGTGCTGTTCTGGAAAATTTAGTAGTGGCTGAAACCATTAAAAAGCATGTCAATAATGGTGAGAGTGCTAACGTTTATTTTTACCGAGACGATTCTAAAATTGAAATTGACCTGCTTGATTTCACAGATGCCAACAACAAAAAGGCATTTGAGATAAAAGCAACTGGGCTTTACCAGGAAAAATATGCCAAGCACCTTTTATCAACAGCT
>CAYVDR010000126.1:0-1638 GCA_964450625.1 uncultured Senegalimassilia sp. | reverse complement strand
AAACCGTTTTGATTGACGCCGAATACAACTTCAGTGCCAAAAACATAACCGTGGGGTCGATTAAAAAATACTTGCTCGAGTAGGGCCTGAAAGTCCCCAGCTCACCCCGCTCAACTTCCACATTATGGCATGTGCTAGTTCCAGATTATGGTTTTTTACCTAAGGCCCCAAGCAACCAATAGGAACAACATAAACGCCATCTTTTCTTCTGTAGGCATAGTTAGTTGCAGTGATAACAGCTAAAAACGAAGGCTTAACATTCATTTTTACGTTTTCAGCCAGCTTAAGAAGGTTTTTGGCCCCCTGTTCAATTCCGCTTTCGCTTCTAAGTTTCACCTCACAAGCAGCCCAGTTGCCGTTTTGCAAGTGAATAACTGCATCTGCTTCTAAACCAGAGGAATCACGGTAGTGCAAAACCTCACCAGAAAGTGGTTGTGAGTATATGCGTAAGTCCCTCACACACATGTTTTCGAAAAGCAAACCGAACGTTTCAAAGTCAGCCATTAGGTCATCTGGAGAAGCGCCAAGCGCTGCACATGCAATGGAGGGGTCAACAAAGTGGTGCGTTGGTTTGGTTCTTGCAGCAGCACGTGAGCGCAAATTAGGGTTCCAGGCTTGCATTTCCTCTGCAACAAAAAGCCGCTCCAGTGCAGCAATGTAGCTTGCTATGGTTTGCGTGTCAAAGGCTTGACCTTCGTTTTGTGCCATGTCGTCTTTCATTTTGGAAAGTGCCATTTCAGATGAAATTGCACGTGCGTATGTTCTAAGAAACCTGTTTATGCGCTGCGGGTTTTTGGATGATTGAAACACAGTGTTGATGTCATTTTCCACCAACCCGATGTAGAAATTTTTAGCTTGAGCAAGAGCGACTTTTTTAGTTTTGCCAACAGATGCAGGCCAACCACCACGGGCTATTAAAAATGCGTAATCGTTCAGTGTTTTCTCGATGCTGCAAGCAGAAAACTTCCCAGAAAACAAACCGCTTAAGGACACTTTACCCGCAGAGTCTTTGCTTTCAAACAAGCTCATTGGCCTCATTTTAACAGGGACAATTCTGCCAACCCCACTGTGGTGGTAGGCAGCATAATTGCTAAAGTCCACAGGCGTTGCACTGCCAGTTAGTATAAACTGACCGAATTTTTGACGCTTATCAACTTCAAAGCGCACTTGGTCCCAAATGCTAGGCAGGGTTTGCCACTCATCAATGAGTCGTGGAGTTTTGCCATCCAACAGCACCTCTGGCGCATTCTCAAAAACCTGCCTAACTTGCATTTGTGTTTTCTGGTCTTGCAAAAAAACAGAGCTTTTGCTTTGCTGCATTGCTGTGGTTGATTTGCCGCACCACTTAGCACCAACAATTTCAACAGCACCACATGTTTTAAGTTGCTCGTTTAGTACATTATCTAACACACGTTTGTAATACACTGGACATCCTTAGATTTTTCCTTAAAATGTAAACAAATTTTTCCTTGAAATATTATAAGATTTTTCCTTAAAATGTAAACAAATTTTTCCTTCAAATGTAAATTTTATGCCATAAGAGCTCCCATGTCTTTTCGATCAACTTCCACATTATGGCATGTGCTAGTTCCAGATTATGGTTTTTCACCCTAACACTTTTGCGTATTTACCATACAA
>CAYVDR010000125.1:0-4876 GCA_964450625.1 uncultured Senegalimassilia sp. | reverse complement strand
TAGGGCTTTCCCCTAATTTCTGCGGCAATTTACCCTCTAAAGCCCTGCTGAAGTACTTTTTTATTTCTGAAACAAAGTAGCATTCCAAAAGATTAGCAATTCAGGTTAATTAAAGAACTTGGATGCGATTTCTTCAAGGGGGATGCACATGAAGTGTCAAGGTGTAATTGCTGGGCTTTCAGCATTGCTTGCAGGCGGTGAAGTTTTATACCGCGCATGTTCTGCCAGCGAAAACACGCTGCGGCCTCCAGGTTTTCAAAACGAACGAGATTTCATGAGCCGCTGCATTAAATGCGGCAAGTGCATTGAAGCGTGCCCTTACAAATGCATAAGCGCCGCTGGTTTTACAGCAGGTGCACAAAGTGGCACGCCGCAAATTAACCCTCGCAGGCAAGCTTGCAAGCTCTGCGACGGTTTCCCCTGCACAAACGTGTGCCCAACGGGTGCTCTTCGCAACGTTGAAACAAGCAGCGACGTAAAAATGGGCACTGCAGTTATAGATTACGACTTGTGCATTGCTGTGTCTGGCATGCGGTGTGAAGTGTGCTACAGGGCATGCCCGCTAATAGACGATGCCATAACAATTGATTACCAAATGCGCGAAGGTGACGCAATTCATGCAATGTTTGCGCCAAAAATTAACGAAAACTCCTGCACAGGCTGTGGTTTGTGCGTTGAGCGTTGCGTGGTTAGCGAACCTGAGGTTGCCATACACATTGAAACGAAAAAGCAATAGGCAACAAGCCTTAAATCAAAACGAGTGAATTACTACATTTTAAATTAGGGGGTATTAAAAAAATGGACATTTCAAGACGAGCGTTTATTAAAGCCACAGCTGCGGCGCTGGCCAGTGCTGCGGCTGCTGGCACAATGTCTTCGCTTGTGGGCTGCGGCACTAAAACGCAAGAGGACGGCTCAACAAGCAAGACCACACTTGCAGTATGCAGGTTCTGCGGGTGTGGCTGCGGTGTTTTGTGCGAAGTTAAAGACGGCAAACTAATCTCTGTAACTGGTGACCCAAACAACGAATCAAACAAGGGCTTGAACTGCGTAAAGGGTTACTACCTGGCAAAGGTGTTGTACGGCGATGACCGCTTAACAAAGCCACTTATTCGCGACGACAAATCAACGAAAGGCACCGATGGCGGCTTGCGTGAAGCCACATGGGACGAAGCGCTGGATTTAGTTGGCAGCAAGCTGCGTGAAACGTGGAAAAACGACAAAAGCCGCTTGGCTTACTGGGGCAGCGGCCAGCAGCCAATTTTGGAAGGCTATGCCACCGCAAAGTTTTGGAAAGCTGGGCTGTTATCGAACAACATTGACCCTAACGCACGCCTTTGCATGGCAAGTGCCGTGGTTGCGTTTATGAACGTGTTTCAAACAGACGAGCCTGCAGGCTGCTACGAGGACATTGACCATGCCGACGTTTTTGTAACTTGGGGCGCAAACATGGCAGAGGCGCACCCAATGCTTTATTCACGCCTTACCGCCCGCAAGCTGTCAGGCGAGGGTGTGCGCCACTTCGATTTAACCACTATCACAACAAGAACCTCTGCCAGTGCCGATAAAGTGATGATTTTCAAACCCAATACCGATTTGGCAATTGCAAACTGCATTGCAAATTATTTAATTCAGGAAAACAAATATGATGCAGCGTTTGTGAAAGAGCATTTGCAATTTAAGCAGGGCACGGAAAACATTGGTAATGCCACTGCCGACACATACGACGCCTCAGAGATTGGGCAAGCGTCGGGCAACACAACAACAATCACGTTTGAGGAATATGCAAAGCGCTTGGAGCCTTACACTTTCAGCTATACAGCTGAGCTTTCTGGCGTGCCAGAGGCGGACTTGCGCCAGCTTGCAGCAGTGTTTGCCGAGCCTAACACACGCATTATGAGCCTTTGGACAATGGGCGTGAACCAGCACAACCGTGGCACTTGGATGAACCACAACATCTATAACATCCACTTGCTAACTGGCAAAATTGCAAAGCCAGGCTGCGGGCCGTTCTCGCTTACAGGCCAACCTTCCGCTTGCGGCACTGCACGTGAAGTTGGCACGTTCTCGCACCGCCTGCCAGCCGACTTGGTTGTTAGCACTGCACAACACCGCCGCTATTCAGAAGCTGTTTGGGACTTGCCAGAAGGCAGGCTTGAGGCCATTTCAAAGCAGGGCTTTCACACCGTTAAAATTTTCAGAGAGCTTTCGAAAGGCAACATCGACTTTTTGTGGAGTGCCAACAACAACTGGGCAGTTTCAATGCCAAACCTTACCCGCTTCTTAGGCAAGGGCGACAAGAAGGGCATTTTCGACGCATTCATTGTTGTGAGCGAAGTTTACCCAACGCTTACAACAAAGTATGCCGACGTTGTGCTGCCAAGTGCCATGTGGATTGAACGCGAAGGTGCGTTCGGCAACGGTGAGCGCAGAACGGCTGTTTTTGAGAAGGCGCTTGACCCACCAGGCGATGCTAAGTGGGACATGTGGCAGCTTATGGAAGTTGCAAAACGCGTGCTAGATGGCGAAAAAATTGAAGAAGACGACGCATTTGACCGCCTGTTTGGCAAGTGGTATGACAAAGATGCAGCAGATTTCAAAGCCGACCAGCGCCAAACGTGCATTAGCATGTGGGAAGAATACCGCACGTTCTCAAACCCCAGCTTAAATGAGCGTGCACTTGCAATTAACAACGACGTTGATGGCAAATTTAATGGCAAGCTTAAAATGGAAGCGAAGCAACTTGCCCCTTACGAGCAATACATTTACAACCACGGCCTTACATGGCCAGTGCGCGAAGTTGATGGCAAATGGCTTGCAACAAAGTGGCGCTTTTCCGCTGGCAGCCAGCAGGAAGGCTACGATGAAGTGGGCGTTGCGAAGTATGGCAAACAAGACGCAACTGGCGGCGTGAGTTTTTACAAATCGGCAAAAAGCAAGCCATCTGTTGTGTTTAGGCCCTACGAACCGCCTGCAGAAACCCCAGATGAGCAGTACCCATTCTACTTCTGCACGGGCAGGCTTTTGGAGCACTGGCACACAGGCTCCATGACACGTCGCATCCCTGAGCTTCACCGTGCGCTGCCCGAAGCCCTGCTTGATATGAACCCAGCCGATTGCGAAAAACTGGGGCTGGCTAACAACGACATGGTTCGTGTAAAATCACGCTTTGGTGAGTTTGAAATTAAAGTGTCAACTGCAGGGCGCACAACACCGCCACAGGGCATTGTGTTTGCACCATTTTTCGCGGATGAAACGCTAATTAACTTGGCAGTGCAGGACACGTACTGCCCGCTGTCAAAAGAGCCAGACTATAAAAAAACTTGTGTGTCCATAACAAAAGTGGGAGGTTAAATGCCATGAATAAGAAAACGATAGCAACTGTTTTGGTTGCTGGTACGCTGGGTTTGTTTTGCGTCGCAGGTTGTTCGCAAACAACAACGCCCACTGTCCAAACAATAAACGAAAATGTTCCGTCTGGTGCGCCACCTCTAATGCCTGCCAACCACTCAGGGCGCTACGACAGAATGGGCAACAACAGCTGCTGGGGTTGCCACGGCACAAACAGCGAAGGCAAAGCGCTTTTAAGCGCTGCGCAAACGCCACCTGCAACCCACTTTGAAAATGGCGACACAAAAGCACGGGCATTTGCATCGGGCTACACCGAATGCAACACATGTCACGTGCAGTCTTAGTGCTAAATGCGTCATTTAGCTGGGCATATTAAAAGGCAAAGGCGAGCAAAATGGTTATTTCAAGTTTAGTTGTTGAAGCAGCCAAGAAAGACGTTGACAATGTTGTAAAAAACCTCAACGCAATTGAAGGCGTTGAGGTTCATGAGGTGCAAGACTTCAAAATTGTGGTTACGCTTGAGGCTGAAAACATTCACGCCTCGCATAAAACTGCCAGCTCTTTTTCAAAAATCCCAGGTGTTTTGGCAGTCAATTTAGTGTACGCAAACTTTGAAGATGACCCTGAAATTGCAGGTGACACAAATGCAAAAAGCTAACCCGCCACATAAAACTAAAAAGCGCACCATCACAATTGCTCGGCGCATAGTGCAAGCAATAGCCCTTGTGCTTTTTGCCATTCCTTTGCTTGCGGCTGGTTGGAATGCGTTTGGGCTAAACAGCAATACCTACGTTGAGGACAAGCTAGTAACGCCAGCAAGCCAATTTTTGTTTGGCAGTTTCTCCTCCAGCAGCGTTTTTGGCATTCAGGTTGTTGATCCATTTGCCGCACTTGAGGTGCTGGCAGCCTCAAAAACTTTTTCGCTAGATTTGTTGCTTGGCATACTGCCTGTGATTGTTGTTTATGGCATTATTCGCGGGCGAGCGTTTTGCGGCTGGGTTTGCCCAGTAAACTTTTTGCTAGAAGGCATAAACTGGCTGCGTGAGAAACTAAACATTCAAGTTAATGAAAACGTTAACATTCACCGTCACACAAAAATGGCTGTGGCACTTGGCATGCTTTTGCTCTCTGCCATTCTAAGTGTGCCCGTGTTTGAGTTGGTGTCGCCTGTTGGCGCAATAAACAAGCTAATAGTTTTTGGCTCCACAAGTGGCGTGGTTGTTCTGTTTGCAATAATAATTGCTGAACTTTTTTGGGCAAAACGCATTTGGTGCCGCTGCTTTTGCCCCCTTGGTGGCTTCTACGAAGCAATTGGACGCATTGGTTTTTTAAACGTGCACATTAACCACAGCAAGTGCACACACTGCAATGCCTGCAAAAATGCATGTTTGTGCACTCCTGAAATTTTGGATAAACCGCTTCAAAACAAAACTTGTGCTGTTACGTCTGGCGATTGCATGGCTTGTGGCAAATGCATTGAGGCGTGCCCCACTAGTGCGCTTAAATTCAAATTGCGGCATGGGCG
>CAYVDR010000124.1:3932-5048 GCA_964450625.1 uncultured Senegalimassilia sp. | reverse complement strand
TTAAGCTTGTTCGCGATGCTGTTTTAAGTGAGGTTGAAAATGACTAAAGTTGATGAAATTTGCAAGCGTGCTTACCCACTTGAAATTGTTGAAGACAAAGATGAAGGTGGTTTTGTTGCGTACTACCCAGATTTGAATGGGTGCATTACTTGTGGCGAAACTGTTGAAGATGCTTTCACTGCAGCACAGGATGCAAAGCGTGTTTGGGTTGAAGACATGCTGGAGCGTGGCATGCCAATTCCTACGCCGTCAAGCAATGTAAATAAAACTACTTCTGCCTCACAGTCTGTGCAAGGTCAAGTTACACTTTTCAAATGCAACAGTGAAAGGTGCGTTTTAGGTGCAGAAGGCATTGTTGGTACAGTAGGTGCTTAGCTGTAATAATGTTTAAATAGAGCCTGGGAATTAATGCATCTTCCTCACAAATAAATGTTCATTTTGAAAATAAGACTAGCATGTCTGTGTGCTTGCACAGCCTTATTGTAGAATTTTCTTTCAGGATTATTCTGCTTTTTATATAACTGCTTACGGGTTTGCAATGCTGGTTTAAGGTTTGCGAACTCTTAAGCACCTCGCATGAAGCATTGTAAGCCTGAAGTTTTTATTCGTTTGCTCAGTTGTGTTTTTGTTTGCAGGCAAAAAGGTCGCAAACGCTTTGTAAGCTGAAAGCTGCAATTGGGCGCAAAAACCCATTAAGGAGGGGTTATTTATGGAAGGTTCTTCCAAGGCAGGCACAACGCTTGCGCAAAAGCTATTCCGTGTGTTTTTGGCACTGGCTTTGGCTGTAAGCTTTGTTCCATCGTTGAAAACAACTGCGAGTGCTGCGCAAACTCAAAGCGCAACGGCAGCGCAAACCCAGGCGCAAGAAGGCCAGCAACAGGCGGCTGCTAACACTGCGCAAGGTGTAAACACCACACAAGCAACTGGAGAAATTACAGGTGGTCAAACAATTTCGGTAGGTGGCACATACAACATTGCCGCAGGTTCAACAGGCGCAATAACATTTGGTGCTGACAACATTGAGGTTACTCTTGTTGGCAAAGGTGCAACTGAAACATTTCAGGATTTAAGTATTGTGCTTACACCAGGCAGCAAGCTAACGTTGCAAGATGTTTA
>CAYVDR010000124.1:0-3832 GCA_964450625.1 uncultured Senegalimassilia sp. | reverse complement strand
AGCTGGTTTCTAAAAAGCTCAAAGACAGGTTGCATTATTGGTGGCGACAGCACAACAGTAGCAGGCGACCCTATTAATATCTCAGGTGGCGAGCTTTACTTAAAAGGTGTTGCTAAAGGTGCACTGATTGGTGCATCAAACCAAGGTTTGGCAGGGGAAGTTAACATCTCTGGTGGTTTGCTTGAGCTGTTCGAAGACTTTGCGGGTCCTGCTATTGGCACCGCAACTGTTGCAAATGCTGGAAACGTTACAGTAACTGGTGGCAGTGTAAAAACTGTGCGCAGTGCAAACTCTTATTCACAAAAGGGCGAAACAGGCAGTTTCCACGTGCCAGCAGTGCTTTGGAACAGTGCAGTTACTGCAACAAACGATTACGCACTTCTTCCAATTGATGTTAGCCAATATGCAAACAATGGCAGCGTAACGGTTAAAGTTGACGGCAAAGAATTCTACAGTGGTTCAACTTACAAGTATGTTACAAACGAGGTCAAAAACCCAGCTGAATTTACAGACGGCAGCGTTACCAAAAACGCAACTCAGGCAAACTGGCTTGACAACGATTCAAAGTGGCTTGTAACCGAAGCTGATTACGGTGCAGCAGCTTACCCAACAAAGAACGGTTCATCGTTTGTTCCAGAAAACAACTTGTACCTGCCACTTTCAAAGGACGACCACACAATCACAATTGGCAACAATGAAATTAAGTATTACTACGACGAAGCCACTGGTGTGTTTGCCAACTACGACTGGTATTCAACAAGCGCAACAAAGCAAGCAAAAGTTGAAGGTGCAGCAGACCTTACCATCAGCACCCCAGAACAACTTGTTGCTTTCAAAAATATCGTTAATGGCACAGCCACAGCAGCAGGCGTTGCACAAGATTCATTCGAAGGCAAAACTGTTAAATTAGGCGATGACATTGACATGGCATCTGCTACAAATTGGGTTGCAATTGGCAACGCAACAAACCAGTTCAAGGGCACATTCGATGGCAACAGCAAAACAATCAATGGCATTACCGCAACAGGCACTGAAGGTTACATGGGCTTGTTCGGCTACAACGCTGGCACAATTCAAAACCTAAACATTTCCCAGTTCTGCACATTCACAAGCACAACTACTGGTGACTATGTGGGTGCTGTTGCGGCATATAATGCAGGCACAATTAAAGGTGTAACAAGTGCCGCAACTGTTAAAGCCGACAGTGCCTACAACGTTGGCGGCATTGCAGGCTTTAACGATGGTGGCAAGGTTTATGTTGGCTCTTCCAAGACATACACTGTCACTCATGGGCAAGGTGCAATTTTTGATTGCTCAACTTCTGGTGCTGTAACAGGCAGCAACAAGGTTGGCGGCATTACTGGCGAAAATGCAGGCGCTATTAAAACCTGCTCTTCATCTTCAACCGTTGATGGCACAAACACTGGCAGCAAAAACGGCGTTGGCGGCATTGCAGGGCGCAACGGCAATAACGATACAGCATTTGAGGAGCCTGTAATTGATAGCTGCTACTTCACAGGCACAGTAGGCAGGACTGGACAAAAGTGGATTGGCGGTATTGCTGGTTTTAACAGTGAAAAATCTGCAATCACTAACTGCTACATGGCTGGCACACTTGTTGGCGGTGGTGACGGCGGCTACTACAATGCCATTGCAGGAAGACAAGAAGGTGCAAGCTTGTGTTCTAACAATTATGCAATAGAAGGCATTACAGGTTCAGGTACTACAGAGGCAGAAACTGGCACTTCAAAAACAGCTGATGAACTTAAAGCTGCTGCAATGGTTACTGCTTTAAACAAAACCGAAACAAACTTCCAGGCAGATTCTGCAACAGCCACAAACAATGGCTACCCAGTGTTTGCAAGCAATACAAAGTGCGTTGTTAACTTTATTACCACAGGTGCAGACTCAGCTGCAACCCCACAAATTGTTGTTTCTGGTGGTAAGGCAACAAAGCCTGCTGACCAAACAAAGAAGGATGCAGCATTTGCTGGTTGGTATTCGGACGAAAACCTTACAGCAAAGTTTAACTTTGACAACACCACAATTACAGCTGATACAAAAGTGTATGCTGGCTTTGGCTATACAGTTGAATATGAAGCAAACGGTGGCACAACACAACCAGAAACCGAAATTGTTCTCTCTGGTCACACTGCAACAGAGCCTGCTGCTGCACCTACAAAGGCAGACAATGTTTTTGCTGGTTGGTATTCAGATGAAGAACTTCAAACCAAATTCGACTTTAAAACACCAATTACGGCAAACACAAAGCTTTATGCAAAATGGGTTTCCACTGCTGAAAAATTCAAAGTAACATTCAACTGCGGCGAGGGCGCTACAAATGTTCCAGCAGATCAAGAAGTACAAGCTGGCGGTAAGGCAACAAAGCCTGCAACCGACCCAACAAAGACAGGCTACACACTTGCTGGTTGGTACAAAGACAAAGATTGCACAGAGGGCAATGAATTTGATTTCGACAAAGACACAATCACCGAAGAGACAACACTTTATGCAAAATGGGTTGCTGCTGAATATAGCATCACTTACTACGACGGCACAAAGGTGCTAAACCTTGCCCCTGATAAATACATATATGGGGAGGGCATTGCTGAGGATAAAATGCCAAAGGCTGAAAAGACTGGCTACACATTTGATGGCTGGTATGACAGTGCAACATTTGACAAGCAAGTTACAAGCATCGCAAAAGATGCAACGGGTGATGTTAAACTTTATGCTAAGTTTACAGCCACTGAAAAAGTAACACGTCTTGCAGGCGATGATGCTGCTCAAACAAGTGCGAAAATCTCTGAGCAAGCATTCCCTGAGGGTGCAGAAACTGTTGTTCTTTGCAAAGACGACGACTTCAAAGATGCAATGTCTGCCACAGGCTTGGCTGGCGTTTTGGATGCTCCAATTTTGCTAACAAGTGCAACTGAACTAAGCGCTGCTACAAAAACAGAAATTGAGCGCTTGAAAGCTACTAACGTAATTATTATTGGTGGTACGGGTGCTATCAAAGCAGAGGTTGAGACAGCTGCAAAAACTGCTGTTGGTGAAAGTGGCACAGTTGAGCGTATCTTTGGCAATGAGGCTGAGGAAACATCTGTTAAATGCGCAGAGCGCTTGGCTACTGAAAAGACAAAGCGAATTGAAGCTGGCGAAACAAGCGAAGACTTCAGCAAAGCCATTGTTTCAATGTCTGACAACTTCCAAGACGCACTTTCAATGAGCTCATTTGCCTACACCTACCACATTCCAATTTTGCTTGAAAGCTCTGGCAGCACAGCAGCAGACCGCAGCCTTACAGCTGATGCTGTTACAATGCTAAAGACAGGCAGCTTCAAAGATGCTAAGGTGTTTGTGCCAGGCGGCACAGGTGCTGTGTCAAAAGCTTCTGTTGAAGACGTAGTGGGTGAGAGCCGTTGCACACGCCTAACAGAAGGCGAGAGTGGCTACGATACTTCAAACTACATTGCCAACTGGCTAACAACCAACGGTGACAAAGAAGGCGAAACCTACATGCACGCAGCAACAACAGTTGTTGCAACTGGTGCCGAAGCAACAAAAGGTGTTGACGCACTGGCTGGTGCCGCACTTGCAGGCAAAAGCGCAAGCCCAATTCTGCTTGTGAACACTAATGCAACACTTGAATCCAAGAACTTGCACACCATCAATGGCTTCTTCTTTGACAGCCGCGCTGACATTGCAAAGACTTATGTGCTTGGTGGAACTGCTGTTGTAGACACTTCCCTTGAAGCACGCCTGAGCCGTTTGCTTGGGTAAGGCTTAAAACCTGTTAGTTCTTCGCACGGTGCAGTTAAATGTGCCGTGC
>CAYVDR010000123.1:0-5052 GCA_964450625.1 uncultured Senegalimassilia sp. | reverse complement strand
CCAGACTTAATTGCAGGTGCTGCAGGTGTTGCACTTTGCCTTGGTGCCGACTTCGTTAAAGTCAACCCGCCAAAACCATCGGGAGACGACACACGCACGCCAGCTGAATCGTTGAAGGTTGCATCAACTGCAGCAGGTCGCACAGGGCTTGTTTGTGCAGGTGGCTCCACTGTTGATGCTGAAACATTCCTCACACAGTTGCACGACCAAATTCATGTTGGCGGTGCTTGTGGCAATGCCACTGGCAGAAACATTCATCAGCGCAGCCTTGATGAAGCTGTGCGCCTAACAAAGGCCATTAGCGCCATCACGCTGGCAGACTATTCAGT
Source organism: uncultured Senegalimassilia sp. (assembly GCA_964450625.1). Lineage (GTDB taxonomy): Bacteria > Actinomycetota > Coriobacteriia > Coriobacteriales > Eggerthellaceae > Senegalimassilia. Next base: position 4,723 of record CAYVDR010000123.1, on the reverse strand, counting down.
GGAAGATGCACTTGCAGTCTTTAATGGCAACAAGGATTTTGCCTGGGAAGACTAAGCTAAATAAAATTATAATGCCACAAAACGTGGCATAGCATTTAAAGAGCCAAGTGAAAATTTATTCGCTTGGCTCTTTTTTATTTTAGATTGCGCCCACCCTGTCACAGCCGCATAAAGCTTAAATAGATGCGTTGGAATTAACTATTTTTGATTGCTATATATGTAAGTGCTATCCAGCTGCTTTTGCTTTGTCCAAGCAACTGCCAAGCAAAACTTTAATTACTGCCTGCCTGCTAATTCCCAAACGAGTTGCTTCTGCATCAAGCCCATTTATCATCCAAGTTGGCAGTGCTACATTTACATTTTTTGTTTGATTGGGGCGTGTTGCACGGCTTAAGTCGGCGTATTGCAAAATGTCAGTTTCGCCTTCATCAAACATCTTGTCAAATTCGTTTGCACTAATGGTTTTCATAAATGCTCCTTTCATTTTTTCTGGACCTTCGGACAGAAATTATTCTAACTTTCAAGTTACGGTAAGTTATTATTGCTGTCCAACACTTGCTGTTAATTTTGCCAATAACGCCGTACCTTTTTTCTTCAACATAAGGAAGGGGAAATAATAAGTAATTTGGGTCGCACCAAAGCATTTGTGCTTCATAAAAATCAATCCCATGTTTTTGTTTGTTGCTATTGCTTTTTGCTTCGTCGAATTCAAATTCCATGTCCCATACTTCTTTTGTATTACGAACGCACTGTTTTTATATAGATATTATACTATAATTAAAATCAGGTGCAGTATTTTCACTAACTAAGTCTATTTTTCTCAGATGAACTAAAAGCTGCAATGCTTCGTGAAGAAGCAAAAGAATATGGCATTTTGCCAGACAATTCGTTTGATGCAACAACATTCCCAAGTGAAGTTGAAGATATTTTAGGGGTTAGCGCAGACCAGGTGGAAGTGTAGCATGTGGCAAGTAGGGTCAAATTGGAAAGAAAAAATTGATGCCGACTTTGAAGAAAGAGGTTAGGGGAAGGCATCAGCTTTTTACTAAACTACATTTTCCCAGTACAGACGCAAAGCGCAAAAAATAAAAAAATGCGCAAAAGAAAAAAAACTTAGAATCTTTCAGATAATGTCTGCAAGACTAAACCCCAACAGGGCACACTTTAATGCCTGCGTCATTTAGGGCTGCCTTAATTTTCTTAGCAAACTCTAAAGCGTGTGTGTTGTCACCGTGAATGCAAACGGTGTCGGCACACACGCTTATTTCCTTGCCGCTTAATGCTGCAATTTTGCCAGTTTGAACAGCACGAACAACGCGCGCAACCGCAAATTCCTCGTCTGTAATTGTGGCGTCTTTTTCGCTGCGGGGCACAAGACGCCCCTCGTCGGTGTAGTTGCGGTCAGCAAAAAATTCCTGCGCAACTGTTAAGCCTGCCTCTTGCCCCGCACGAATAAGCTCGCCGTTCGCAAGCCCCACAAGCACTAAGCTTTCGTCCAAATCGCGCACAGCTGCAGCAATTGCGCGTGCATAGCTGGCATCCTTCGCGGCGCGGTTGTAAAGCTGCCCGTGCGGCTTTATGTGGTGCAGCTGCACCCCAGCTGCTTTGCAAAACCCCTGCAAGGCAGCAATTTGGTAAAGTACAAAACTGTACACCTCATCGGGAGACAGGTTTAAATCGCGCCTGCCAAAGCCCTGTAAATCGGGGAAACCCGGGTGCGCTCCAATTGCAACATTTGCATTTTTGGCAAGTTCAACTGTGCGCTTCATAACGCACGGGTCGCCTGCATGCGAGCCGCAAGCAATGTTCACACTGCTAAGCAGCGGAATTACCCGTGCATCAAGCCCCATTGTGTAATTTCCAAAGCTCTCACCCAAATCGCAATTTAAATCTAGCGTATTCATTGCTTTGCCTTTCAATGTTTAAGCGTGCCAGCACAACGCACCAATGCATGGTGCAAACTATTCTGCAGCTCCTTTAGCCTTTAAGGTCAACGTTTTTTGTGTCTGTAATAAGCATATGCCCTGGTGCATGAGTTATTGCAAGCGGTGGTTTGCTGTTCATCACCACAGCTTGTGGCGTTACACCGCATGCCCAAAACACCGGTGTTTCGCCTTCGTGAATGTCAACCGCATCGCCAAAGTCAGGCTTGTTAACGTCGCTAATGCCAATTGCGCAAGGCGCGCCAATGTGCACAGGCGCACCATGCACTTTTGGAATAGCGCCAGAAATTTGCACAGCGCGCACCACTTGGTTGTGAGGGATTGGTCGCATGCTAACAACCATGTTTCCGCTTAAGCTGCCAGCACTTTTGCATGCAATGTTCGTTTCATACATTGAAACATTGCGCCCTTGCGTGTTGTGACGCATTTCAATGCCAGCATCAATAAGCTCGCTTTCAAAACTGAAACTGCAGCCAATAATAAACGCAACAAAGTCGTCTTGCCACAGGTTGGTAATATCACACACCTCATCAGCCAGAACGCCGTTTTTGTATATGCGGTAGCGTGGAAAATCGCTTGCAACGTTGCAGTCATTTGCACAAATTGTTGCTTGCATGCTGCCAACTTCGCACACCTCTAAAATTGGGCAGGGCTTTGGATTGCGCTGTGCAAACAGCAAAAAATCATATGCCTGCTCAAACGGCAAAATAATAAGGTTTGCCTGCGCATACCCTGGGCACAAGCCACTTGTTGGCGCGCTAAATTTGCCTTCCCTAATCAACTTGCGCGCTTGCGCTGGCGTGGCGTCTAGCATTTGTTGCCACACGCCTGCCTCAACGCCTTTTGGCATTGCTGGTTTGGTTGCTGTACTGTTCATAAACCTACCTCTTTTCCTTAAGTATACTAGCCTATATAGCTAGGTTTCTTTTATGTCGAAGCCCCATGGCGTTTACTGGATATTTTATAAGGTGAATATTCAATGCACAAGTATTGTTACAGCTCAATTAACCATTTTTTAGTTTTAGTGCTTGTCTAAAGTTATTGTTACAACACTTTAGAGATTTGAATTACTCTAATACCTTAATCGAACAAAGTTTCGTGTTTTTATGAATATCTGCGAACATGCGTTTGTCCTAAGTTATAATTCATCGCATAAACAAAGAGCCAGTGCAAGCGACTCCCTTAAGTTTAAGGTTGCTCCATAGTGAAGGTGGTGTTCCTCACCTTCTGTACAACGCCTGCAAGATCCTCTAAAAATTTGGAACTTAATAAGGTGGGTGTGCTATGTCTACTCGATTGCTTTGGGATGCTAAAAAGTTTACAAAAAAACAAATTCCAACAATTTTTGATGCTTTGAATTGTTGTAATCATGAAGTGCTTTTAAAGTTGGTTGAAATGCTATATCTAAATTGTTCTAACAATTTAGCGAATGAGCCTGCAGGTGTGCGTCGTGGTGTTCGGAACAAATTAAAAACCATACTTTATGAATTTCTGCATTGCGATATTGTACGTTCTTCTGGGAAAAAATATGCAGTGTTTCCAGTTGAGCAATTTGTGGTTCATAAAAGGACTTCGCGTTTATTTTTAGAACGTCGCATAGAAGCACAAGCTGTTTCGCTTTCTAAGGTCAAAAGTGGCAATTTCTGCAAATCGCAAGCAAGTTTTAGTAACGTGATTCGTGAAGTAGCACTTGCTTTTAAACTTTGGCTGGGCGCAACTAAGCAATGCTACGAGCGTTACATGGTATTAGCAAGTGCCTTTGCGCAAATTGCTGCAATTGGTAACGAAGAAGACGGCCTGTTTGGTTTATATAATGAGCGTGAATGTCTTTTGCAAAGTTTTCCGTATCCAGAAATTAAGAATGACCCTGCCCCTGCATCTGTTAGTGAATACCTAAATTTACAAGCTTCCAACATGGGTCTTTTAATTGATGATGTTTTAGAAGAGGGCTATACGGAACGCTTACTGGGCCGCGTTGAATGCTTAAATGATACTGCGCATGCAAACTTAAATAAGCAGCTTGAAAACTTTTCAAGTCGTCTTTGTTCTTAGAATTTAGTCTGCGTGCGCAGTCTAAATTTTTTGGTGTACCTTGACAATTGAATACCAAGAATACTTTGATGTGTGTAACTATAGGTTAAATTATGGATGCAATAACCTTTTTGTTATAGGTTTTGAGTTACTGCTAGGCGCAATGACCTATACTACATTTTCGTATTGAGGTTTTAGCTGCTAAGAAATTATGGTCAAATTGACCGTTGTTTAAAGGCTTGAATTAACCAAAATGTAGCCAATACTCAGAAGGAAAGTTGCTTTAATGAACATGATAATGCGCAAATTGCAAGCACATGACAAACAGCAGTTAAATGCACTTTTAAAAGACACTGAAAATCATTTACCTCAACCAGAATTTTGGCTTCCGGTTCAACAAAAAGCTTATGATCATTTTTTCAATGATAAGTGGACGTACTTTGCAGGGGCGTTTTGTGATGACAAGCTTATTGGTGCTGCAGCCCTGTTCTTTAACGAATTTGAATGGGGGCAGAGCAAAAAACTTTTAAATCTTACTTCAAATTCTATTGCAGAATTTGGGCGCGCAATGGTGCAACACAACTTCAAAGGCAAGGGTATTATGAGCGCGCTTTCAATTCACTTGCTTGAACAGGCACGTAATTTAAACATTAAATACATTCTTGCTACTGTTCACCCCAATAATATCCCAAGCAAAAAGATTCTGCAAAAAATGGGGCTTGAACAACAGGCTGAATGTACGAAAGAAT
>CAYVDR010000122.1:0-5081 GCA_964450625.1 uncultured Senegalimassilia sp. | reverse complement strand
CCTGGGTTTTAAGTGCGCTTTCCAAATCGCCTGGAATTGCCCCTGTGCCACCAATTATGTATGCTTGTGTGGCACCTAGCTCTTTTACAGTTTGTGCAGTAACTGAAGAAAGCTCGTTTCTGTTTGTTAAAAGAATTGGGGCATCAAGCGCACCTGCAAGGCCAGTGGCGCTCATTGCATCTGCAAAATCATCGTCACGAGCAATTACAACCCAACCTGAACTTACACCTTCAGGGAATGCCTCTTTTGCAATGGCTGCTGCAGTGTCTGCAGAAGCTTCACCTGCAAGTGTGCCTTGCTTCGCAATTTTAAATTCATACTTTTTACTGCCACTGTAGCTGCCAGCACCTGTAATAGTGATTGTGGCTTTGCCAACTTCAGTGTTGTTTGCATATGCCACCGTGTAATCAGTGCCTTCTGTGTAACTGGAACTTGAAACCCTGCCAACAATAGGACTGCCCGTATACACAGCATCAGCCGTGTTTACCGTAAACTTCGTAAAGTCGAGGGCTGAAAAACCTTCTTTCGTGTAAGTATCCGCCACATTATTAGGTACCTCACTGGCTGCAAAAACCTTTCCTGCGCTGTTTACCCAATTGCCATCTGGTAAGTTACATTGGCGCTTTTCCGATGCGCCATTAAATGAGAACTTGGAACCAAGTTTGACGCTCGTTAAAGATGTACAGTTGTTAAACATCCCTTTCATCCCTGGTATATCAATACCATCAAAAGTGGAGGATTTAACTTTAGATGTATCGAAGCTTGATAAGTTAATTACTTTAAGCGATGAGCAACCGTCAAACATTTCAATCATCCAAGTTACATTTGATGTATTAAGGTTTGACAAATTCAATGAAGTAAGCGAAGAACAACCTTTAAACATATAACCCATAGCTGTCATATTTGAAATGTCAAGTGATGATAAATCTAATGATAATAACGAGGCGCAACCAGCAAACATAGAGTTGCAGCTTGTTGTTTTAGAAGTATCTAACCCGCTTAAATCTGCATCAACTAATTTGGAACAGCCGTTCAAAAAATAGTCTGCGTATGGCACACATACTTTATTTTCAACTTTAACTGTCTTTATTTTTTGGTTGGCAAAATACCACGGAGGATAATAACTGGCTGACGTACCCCATGTTTCTAACGTACCTTCATTAGACTCACTAGCAGGGCGAATGATTAATTTTTCATCTTTGTCAATCATCCACTCACATGTTCCTGAAGTTGTCCAATTAACAATATTTCCATCAACATCTAATGAATAAGTATCTGCAACGTTATTAGGAATCGCATTATAGAAAAAACTTTCACCCTGACTGTTTTTCCAATAACCAACTGGTAAACTGCATTGGCGATATATCCCAGAACCGTTAAATGAAAATTTCGCACCAAATGTGATTTTAGTTAAAGCATCGCAAGATTCGAACATACTGTCCTCTTGCCACCAAACATTTGTAGTATCAAAATTTGATAAATCCAAAACTGTCAGTGAAGAGCACCCTTCAAACATCCCAGTCATATTACTAACATTAGAAGTAACAAACTTTGAAAGATCCAAGGAGGCAAGCGAAGAACATCCGTTAAACATGTTATCCATTGCGGTCACCCTAGAAGTATCAAAAGTACTTAAATTCAATGCTGTAAGCGATGAACATCCACTAAACATTGAACCCATACTTGTTACATTTGCAGTGTTAAGTGATGTTAAGTTTAGGCTTGTCAGTGAAGAACATCCACCGAACATGAAAAACATGCTCGTGGCATTCGATGTTTCAAGACCAGATAAATCTATACTTTTAAGATTTTTACATTCTGCAAAAAAACTTGAAGTACTGTTTCCTGTTGCAATAACTTTGTTTTTGATAGTAGCAGTTTTAATCTGGCTGGATTGATCATCCCAGGGTGCTCTCAAGCTCGACCAATCTTCCAGCGTCCCCTCAGCAGCCCCGTTAGCAGGTCTAATGGTCATGTTGCCGTCGGCGTCAATCATCCACTCACAAGTGCCACAGGCTGTCCAGTCGGTAATGTTGCCGCTTTCAGTTAGCGTTACTGCTTCTGTTGAGTTGGCAGCATCAGCAGCAGCGTTAACTTCAGCATTAGGTTGCGCAGCAACGTTTGCTTCTGCAACAGCTGTATTAGCTGCATTATTCTCCGCTGCATCTGCTTTGTTGTTAAGCGAGTTTATTGGCAAGCTCATTGAAATTGCAAGAATGCAAGCAAGTGCAAACTTTCCAAGTTTTTGAATGTGCGTATCCATTGATACTTCCTTTCGTTGTTTGTTAACTTCCATTTTCAGTTGATGTTTAAATTTCCGCCCTAACGCATGACACTCACCCTTTCTAACAACGCTAAATTCGCTTGGCTGCCTTGTAAAACTTGCGTGCATGTGCACACCTTGAGCACGGCACACCTTAAAAGAACTTTAAGCATTATTAAACAGTGTGAAGGGTGTGTTTTACAAAAAAAAAAAACGATTTTTCCACATATTGGGCGCAAGGTTTGGAGCGTGAGAGGGGCAAGGTTTGCCCCCAGCATTTTTTGTTTTAAGGGGAAATTATGAGGGAACTTAGCGTGTTTGCAGATGAAGAGCTAATTTTTTAACTGTTTTTATTTAGGGCAACTATTATGAGCCAATTAACTAAACAGTAAGGTTTTTAAACAGTTCTCAATTTGACGCACGTATTTTTGCTCCAGGCAACCGATTTTCTCACCAAGTTTATCGCTGCTTACAGTAACAATTTTGTCAACCATCACAAAGCTTGTTTCCTCAAGTCCATTTCGTACCTCACCACGCATTGTCAATTACCTCATTAGCTAGTGAATCGCTGAACTTTGTGGCTTCTTCTTCCGACTTAAAAGGTTCAAGTTTAGCAGCCGAATTTAGGCGGATTTCGCAAGGAAAGCCTTTGTGCTGGTTAAAAGCTGCAACTAAAATGCGAAGCGCATCGCTTGGTGTTGTACCAAGTTGTGCGGTGTAGCTTTTAAAAAGCTTTGCTTGCTCATCGTTTACCCTTGTTGCCAACTGAGTTGCCATGATTTGCTCCAATCTTTAGCTAAACTAAGCAAATTTTAGCATATAGTTACTATATGTTAAATTAAACCTTGCTAAGTTCAACAACCAAAACCATTACCAAACTGTTACTCGTACAAATGCTTGTTGTAATACAAGCCGTACTTGACTGGATTGGAAACCGATTTTTAAGCAAGCTTCAAAAATTCCTTTACAAAAAAACGGCTTTTCCACTCCAATAATTTAGCTTCAATTGAACGATACATTCTACCTGCCCATTTACACGTAAACGAGATTTTTATACTAAGGATTATACACGTAAACAAGAATTTTATTTCGGGCATTTTGCACGTAAACGAGATTTTTATATTCCCAATCTTGCACGTAATCAAGAATTTTATGGCTCTTCTTTTTGCTCTTGCACATAATCAAGAAAAATAAAACCGCCTGCAGGTTTTAAACCCACAGGCGGCTAGAAAAAGTTAAAAGCGCCTACTCAACTTATCTACAGCAATTCCGTCATGTAAATTGGCAAGTAAGTAATGTTATTTTTTACCTCAAAGTCCTTCATGTGAATGACATAGGGGCACGCAAGTTCATCATTATATTTGGCGATAAACTTCCTAAGCGATGACAGAGTATAATTTTTCCCAGACTTCACCTCAATCGGTGAAATGTTGTGCCTAGACGTAATTTTTGAACCGCCTATAAGAAAGTCAATTTCCATGCGATTTGCAGCATTTTCCCTGTCTGGGTTACTAAAAAAATAAAGCTTATGACCACAAGCAACAAGCATTTGGGCAACAATATTTTCCGTTAGCATCCCAAGGTTCACGCTTAACTTGTCAAACAAAATTTTTTTATACACCTCTTCCTTAACAAGGCCGCGCTCATCAAATGAATGACTAATTAACAGCCCAGTATCAGCTAAATAGCACTTGTAAGTTGACCTTTCCATATTTAGCTTGAGACCAATTTTTGGGTCAGTAGTGTTGTATGCAAAATTTGCAATCATAGAATCGGAAAGCCAAAATAATGCATCTTCGTAGTTGCGGGTGCGGGCATGTTTGGAAAGAGATGTTATTCGAAATTTCCTGTCGTGCTTTGCCAGCTGCGCTGGGATGTCGTCAAAAATTGCTTTCACCTTCAGCTGGTCTGCACCAGCATGCTTAGAAATGTCAGCTCTGTAAAGCGACAAGATGTTTCTTTTAACCAGGTCAACAGAATTGAAGTCTTCAGTTTCTAAGTAGCTTGAAACGCTTTGCGGCATGCCGCCTACAAGCATATATAGCCTAAACTTATCAATAGCTTTCCTGTGAAGTGCCTGCCCAAGGGGCTTCTTGTTCTGGTAGCAATCCGTAATTAAATCAAGCAATGCTTCTTGATTTAAAGCAACCATAAACTCATGAAATGTCATCGGGTACATTTTAATGTGCACTTCTTCAGACGGAATTATAATGTCCTTAACATTTTTATTAATAGACATCAGCGAGCCTGTTTCTATGAAGTCGAAACGCCCGTCCGCCACAAGGTATTTTAATGCAGCACGTGCTTTTGGAAACTCTTGAACCTCATCAAATATTATTAAGCTTTCTCGCTTGAAAAGCTTTACACCAGCCCAAGCACTAAGACGTTGGTAAAAAGTATCAAGGTCGGTTAAATAGCTCTCAAATATATCAAGCACGTCGCTTTTGGCGATGTTGAAATCAATGATAATGTAAGACTTATAATGCTCTTTTGCAAACTTCTCGCAAATGTAGCTTTTTCCAACACGTCGTGCACCATCAATAAGCAGTGCCGTTTTGCCTTTTGATGTACTTTTCCACTCCAATAATTTAGCTTCAATTGAACGATACATTCTACCTGCCCATTTACACGTAAACGAGATTTTTATACTAAGGATTATACACGTAAACAAGAATTTTATTTCGGGCATTTTGCACGTAAACGAGATTTTTATATTCCCAATCTTGCACGTAATCAAGAATTTTATGGCTCTTCTTTTTGCTCTTGCACATAATCAAGAAAAATAAAACCGCCTGCAGGTTTTAAACCCACAGGCGGC
>CAYVDR010000121.1:0-5144 GCA_964450625.1 uncultured Senegalimassilia sp. | reverse complement strand
TTTATACAAAATTTTTAGGGGTTTAGCCCCGTTCACTCTTTGGTTTTAGCGCACTGTAGCCAAACTGCTTTTTGAATTGCACGCAAACATACACGCTCATGGCAGTTGAAACAACTGAAGCAACCAGCAAAAGAATCATCATAACCCAAACAGCTGTTGTTTCCCCAATGGCACTTGTCATGCCGCTAACAATAAACGGCAGAAACACCGAAGCAAACCCCATGAACGTGTAGTACATTCCAACGTTGCGCCCGCGAGGCCCTGGGCACATTTGTTGGCGCAGCGTAACGCCTGTTTGCAGCATGCCGCCCGCTGCTGAAAACCCAAGTACAGCAATGCCAAAGTAAACTGCATAAACGCCAAGGTTTAGCGGTAGTGCAATAATTACTACAGCTAGGGCAATTACAGCTAGCGCACTGTCAATTAGCATAACTTTTATGGGCTCCCAACGAAGTTTGCCCATCATAAACGCCCAAAACAGCACAGCAATAATTGAGCCTGCAGTGTAAATTGATGTAAGCCCTGCAGCAGCAACGCTGTCAAGCCCTAGGTTGTTTTGCCCAAATGCTTTTGTGTATTGTTGCGCACCGTACATAATAAACATAATCACAAAACCAAAGAACAGTGTTAGGAAATTTGTGAATGCGTTTGGTTTTGTAAGCATTGCATCTTTTGCAGCTTGAATTTCTGCATCTGCTTGGTTTGTAGCATTAGTGTTGTTTGCACCTGTAGCAGCTTGCTTGCGTTTGTCATCGTAAACAAATGGTGTGGCAGCGCAAAGTACAACGCAAATTACAGAAAGCACAATGGGAATCCAAATGTTAATGTGCCAGCTGCTGCCGCTGTTCATTGCAGCAAAAAGCGGGTACGCAATGCCAGCAATAGAAATTACAGCTTTAATGCCAATTGTTGTGGAGCCTGCGTACTTTGGGCTGGCTTCAGCAACAGCAGGGTAGAGCGCGCCGTCCCAAAAGCCCGATGTTGCCACGCCTGCCAAAAAGCCAGCAACGCAAGCAAGGTAGAAGTTGTCTGTGAATAAAAGCATAAGGAAGCAAATTACATAAAGAACAGCGCCTAAAACAGCCGGTATTTTTCTTCCAATGCGGTCTGACAATTCGCCGCCTGCCCAAACGGTTACAAATTTGCCAACACCTGTTAGTGTTATTGCCATTGAAACAGCAGCAGCACCTGCAGCTGGGTCGGTGTAGCCCCATTGCGTGTAGAAGTTTTCTTTGTTTTGGCTAAGAATTATTGCTTGCACGCCATGTGTTAAATAACACATATAAACCGTTGCAATTGCGAACAAGTATTTTTTAGCTTGCGCTGCTGCTTTTGCCATTTTGCCTCCTGCTAATTTTTGCTCAAATTTTTAGCTAAATGCTTGGACAATTTCTTAAAAACTGCTGCATTTTTCTAATGAGTTTAGTTAGTTCAATTTAATTGCAACCACGTCGCAACGTGTAACTTTAGTATATAATCTCTAAAATTGTTTTAGAACTTCCATGTAGTTTTTGGAATGGCAATAAGTTGTATTTAAACGGTTTTTGGCGTCGGTTTTAAGGGGTTTGTTCATGTCCGAGGAAGAATTTAGCGCAGAACTTCAAAACAGCATAGTTTCAGTTAGCAATTTAACTAATGAAGAAGGGAAAGCACAACTTCAAGGCTCTGATGGCAAAACTTTGAATGTTAGCCTTCTGTATTTTGTGAATTACGCCGAAAAGCCATTATGCGGCGCTTCAGTTGAAATTGTTAATCGCAACGGTAGTGTTTATCTCAAGGTAATTGTGCCTCATGCTTTTTACAAGTACGACGTTTTGGTTAATGTAAAAGAGAACCTTTGCGGAATCATCGCAATTGACATGCCAGTGCTTTTAGTTGATGAATGGTATTGCATTGAAAGAAATCTAGTTCCAACTGACAGCAATGGTGATGCATACTTCGCAACTTTGCCATTCACTAGCTTAACTGATGAAGAGGGAAAGGCTGATGTTTGTTTTTTTGCTTCGAAGTTCAATATTAAATTAACTTGCTCTGGTGAAAACGATGTAGAAAACCCAATACAGAAAGCCACTATTCATTTTCTGTATGATGGTTACATCCTTGTTTTCCTGCCAACAACACTAGGTCTTGAACCTGTACACGTCAATGTAGAAGTTACACAAGGCGACGTAACACTGCAAGATTGGAAAGTTGCTTTTCTCTGCAATGAACGTGAAGGTTATTTGGACGTTATTAAACTTGATGAATTGGGAAATGCACATTTTGAGTATAACCCTCAACTAGGTTTTACAAAGTTTGATGGGTTTGTGCAAGTTAGCGCTTATAACGATGCTGATAAAATTCTTAATGTTGCTGTTAATGCAGTTAATAGCAACAATAACACTAGCCCGCTTGAATTTGCTAAAGTTCAAGTCAACAGTGACGAATCAGTTTCTTTTACCCTGCCACGGCACATAAATGTTTTAAACGATATTCAAATTAATGTTAAAGAAAAGGTTGGGGGAATAGGCGCTAATGACAGAAGGGTTTTCCTTTTTGATGAAGGCAAGGACACCCCGCGTAATGCAACGTTTCCCGATGAACTTGGCGATGCAACATTCAACCACCCTAAAACATTTAAATTATCGTTTAGTCCTAATGGTGGTTCTGGAAGCATGGAGGATCAATTAATTGAACTGAAAGTTGATGACCCTACGTTGCATCCTAATGCTTTTACTAAGTCAGGTGTTTATTGTAATTTTGATAGATGGAACACAAAGCCAGATGGCACGGGCATTTCGTTTAAAAATTCGTATGTGTTTACAGGCGATGAAGCCATTGACACGGAAACGGTGCTTTATGCCATTTGGACACCTGCCTACTGGTTGGCACCCTCGTTTAGTGATGATGAGGTTGACAACAATTATGAATGCCCCACATTCCATATAACAAAAACCAGCTCAGAAATTAACGCGGATGTTAAGAGTATCAAAGGCAATTCAAATGATGTTGTTCAGGAATATAAAGAATACATGCTGTCCGACAACGTGCACTTTTACACGAAAATTGGAAACGGAATTAGCAAGAGTGACTACGCTTGTTTTAGAATTGTTAACGTTGGAAGCCATAAAGCAACTGGGGGCGAAAGCTTAGATAAACCAGTTGCCGATGAGTCCACATTAACATTTCAATCGGTTTGCCAATTGCCTTTGAGTTACAAAATGAACAGCACCAATACGAATGTTGGTGGTTGGCCAGGCAGCGAGCTACGTGCAAAAATGAGTGAAAATGGTGAAATCTATAATTTGTTTAACGAGGGCTTTACTGAAGCTATTTTGCCAGTTACAAAATTTTGTGCTTGTCCCACAAATCAAAATTCCGAGACTGACACAGAAATAGTTTCCACAAAAGATAAGTTTTGGTTAATGAGTTTTAGCGAAATGTTTAAACTTGAAAGGTTGCCATGGGATGTTTCTGTATTGGAAAAAGAAGGGGAGATGTACCAATTTTGGGCTCGTGGGTTTCAAGATACCATGAACGCAATTGATACTTTTCAGGCAAATAAACCTTTGAATAAGTTTCTGTGGCTACGGTCAAGCTATTCAAGCAATTCTACATCCTTCTTTGCTTTATCCCTTGGTGAGGAGGTCGATTTTCAATTGCAACCAATCCCAGCCTTCGTTGATGTTTCTGTAAGCTTGTGTTTTGCATTTTAGTAGTGCTTACCTACAGAAACATCGCTAGCGGCGGGTTTATGCTGTTGTCAGAAGGCCGGGGCTAACTATTGCAAATAGCATCGCTTACTTTTAAATTTTTGGGAGGCCAGCAAAGCCGCGCTCAAGGTCTTCATCGGTTGGAATGTAGTCAGTCATCTCCCCGTTGTGGAACTTCTCGTAAGCCATCATGTCAAAGTAGCCTGTGCCAGTAAGCCCGAACAAAATTGTTTTGTCTTCGCCAGTCTCTTTGCATTTTAGTGCCTCATCAATGGTTGCGCGAATTGCGTGCGACGATTCAGGGGCAGGCAGGATGCCTTCTTTTCTTGCAAAGAATTCTGCTGCTTCAAACACCGATGTTTGCTCAACCGACACTGCATCCATTAGCCCGTCAGCATAAAGTTGCGAAAGAGTCGAGCTCATGCCATGAAAGCGCAAACCCCCTGCATGGTTAGGCGAGGGAATAAACCCGCTGCCTAGAGTGTACATTTTTGCAAGCGGGCAAATCATGCCCGTGTCGCAGAAGTCATAGGCAAACTTGCCACGTGTAAGTGATGGACACGAAGCTGGTTCAACTGCAATGAATTTGTAATCGCGCTCGCCACGCAGTTTTTCGCCCATAAACGGTGAAATTAGCCCGCCAAGGTTTGAGCCACCACCAGCGCAACCAATAATTGTGTCAGGCACAATGCCATATTTATCAAGCGCTGCTTTTGCTTCCAAGCCAATTACGGATTGGTGTAAAAGCACCTGGTTTAACACGCTGCCAAGCACGTAGCGGTAGCCCTCGTGCGACGTGGCAACTTCAACGGCCTCTGAAATTGCGCAGCCTAAGCTGCCAGTTGTTCCTGGGTGCTCTGCCAAAATTTTCTTGCCAACTTCTGTTGTTTCAGAAGGCGATGGTGTGACTTCAGCACCATAAGTTCTCATGACCTCACGGCGAAATGGTTTTTGCTCATACGACACCTTAACCATGTAAACCTTGCAATCAAGGTCGAAATATGCACAAGCCATTGAAAGTGCCGTGCCCCACTGACCTGCGCCAGTTTCAGTTGTAACGCCCTTTAGCCCCTGCTTTTTTGCGTAATATGCCTGTGCAAGTGCCGAATTTAGCTTATGCGAGCCGCTTGTGTTGTTGCCTTCAAACTTGTAGTAAATTTTTGCTGGTGTGTCAAGTGCACGCTCTAAATGGTAAGCGCGAATCACAGGTGATGGGCGGTATGTTTTGTAGTAGTCCTGAATTTCTTCAGGGATGTCAATAAAAGGTGTTGTGTCGTCTAACTCTTGTTTAATTAGCTCATCGCAAAAAATAGGTGCTAATTCTTTTGCAGTTAGTGGTTTGTGCGTTTCTGGGTTTAATAGGGGCGCTGGTTTATTTTGCATATCAGCACGAAGGTTGTACCATTTGTTTGGAATTTCGTCTTCGCTTAAATAAATTTTTGTTGGAATTTT
>CAYVDR010000120.1:2197-5217 GCA_964450625.1 uncultured Senegalimassilia sp. | reverse complement strand
ACATTCGGTGCTAATGCTTCTGAAGGCGTAATTAAAGACGATGGCACAGTTGAGGAAACAAACCCTCAAACCCAGCAAAAGCAAATTATTGCACTTCTAACTGACAAGACTGGCAAGCCAGTTGCAGGGGCTACAGTTGTAATTGACCAAGACGGCAAAACTATTGTCACATTGCCAGAAGGCTTTGAGACGCAAGATGTTGTTGTAACAATTACAGACGAGAGCAAGCAGCCTTTGAAAGACATGGAAGTTACTGTTATAAATGCGGACGGCACAACGCGTCTTGCAGGCACAACGGACGAACAGGGCAAGTTTACGGCAGGCGCTAACACAGCCACAACAAACGAGGCTGGCAATGCAAGCCCGCTAAATTCAAAAACTGGCAAGCTACAGTTAACGCATGTAACCGACAGCAAAGGCGCGCCAATTGAAGGTGCAGTTGTTTCGGTTGACCCGAAAACTGGTTACACCACAGTAACTCTTCCAGAAGGCTACAACACAACCGATGTCATTGTTACCATCACAGATGAAGACGGCGCACCTGTAGCAGACGAAATGATTACTGTTAACGACACAAATGCCGATGGCACAACAACTGCTCGCGGAAGTGTTTCAAAGGAAGCTGAAGGTAGGTTTAGCGCCACGCACAGCGCAACTGAAGCTGTAACAAACAACGAAGGCACAGCGCAGCAGGGCACTTCCGACAACAAGACACAAAAGACAATTGTCAAAGATGACGATGGCAATGAAATTGAAGGTGCAATAGTTGTAGTTGCACAAGATGGCAGCACAACTGTCACACTTCCAGAAAGTGCAAAAGGCAAAAACATTTCTATTACAGTTGAAATTGATGGCACGCCAACCGAGGACGTTTCAGTAACGCTGCTTGAGGCTGACGGCACCGACCGCGGCACGAAAAAGACCGGCTCAGACGGCGAAGTTGGCTTTAAGGCACTGCCAGATAATGTTGTAATTGCAGATGCCAGCTACACGGGCAGCCAAGTTAAACCAACAGTTACCATCACCGATAAAACTGGAAAGGTCTTAAAAGAAGGCGAAGACTACGAAATTGAATATGGTGTAAACATCGCAGCTGGTAAAGACCGCGGCAGCGTTACCATTACAGGCAAAGGCGACTACAGCGGCACGCTTGAAAAAACGTTTACCATCAATAAAGCAAAAGTTAGCATTAGTGCAGGTGCAATAACATGCAACACTAAGGAATACGATGGCACAACAACGGCAACGCTTAAAGTTGACCCAGCAAAGGTGTCTGGCTTAAGCGGCACAGGTGCTAACTTAACCGTTGTTGCAACAGGCAAGTTCAGCGACGCTAATGTTGGGACCAGCAAAGCCGTAAGCGACATAAGTTTCGCGTTTGAAGGCGACAGCGTATACGCTAACAACTACGAAATTGATGGGTCTGCTGCCACAACAGGCACAGTAACTGGTGAAATTACTGCAAAGGAAGTAAGCCTAACCTGGCAGGACGCTAGCGTTCTAACTTACGATGGCAAGACCAAAGCCCCAACAGTTATTGTTGGCAATACCGCAACTGTAAACGGCAAGGCTGAAGTTGTTGCGGCAACAATTTCATACACTGGCACAAACTTTGTTGATAATAGCCCTGTAGACCTTGATGCTAATAACCAACCAGTTAATGCTGGCAAGTACACTGCAACAGCAGCTATTGCTAATACAAACTACAAGCTTCCAAGCGACGCAACACATAAATTTGAAGTTGCACAGCTTGAGGCTACAATTAGTTGGTCTGACGATAGCTTGGTATACACTGGTAAAGCTCAAGCCCCAACAGCCACGGTTACAAACGCAATTGGCAGCGATGTGGTTAATGTTGAAGTTACAGGCCAGCAAACAGATGTTGGTGAAAACTACATTGCTACAGCCAATTCGCTTGACAACGCAAACTACAAGCTTCCAAGCAATGCAACGCATACGTTTGCAATTACTCAGCAAATGGTAACGTTGAACTGGGAAAATGCTAAAGACTTAATTTATAACGGCGAGTCCAAAGCCCCAACAGTAACAGCTAAAGGTGCTAATGGCGAAACTGTGGCAGTTGACCTTACACTTTCATACACAGGCCCTGAGCTTGTTAGCAACGATCCTGTAAATGCTGGCACATACACAGCAGAAGCAAGCATTGCAAACAACAAAAATTACACGCTTAACCCTAACACTGAAATAAAGCATACGTTTACAGTTGAAAAAGCAACCATTAGCGCGGTTAAATTGAAGAACCCAAGCAACACATACAACACTAAAGAGCAAGCACCAGAAATTGAAAGTGTTACAACTGCCAATGGCATAACCGTTCCTGCAGATAACAGCGATTACAGCGTTACATATGCAACGGAAGCGGGCGGTGACGTTAGCGAATTTGTAAACGCAGGCAAATACACTGTTACAGTTACTGCTAGTGAAAGCAGCCAAAACTTTACAAACAGCGCAAATACAACTTACACAATTGCACCTAAGTCAATCGAAGATGCTGACATTGCATTTACAGTAGGCGAGCTTACTTACAACGCAACTGAGCAAACACCTTCTGTAACAGGTGCAACGTACACAGTTGACGGCTCGGCTGTTGACATGACTGTAAGCCGCGACTACACAGTTACCGCCCCAACTGCTCAAAAGGATGCTGATACATACAGCAACACCAACGGCATTACAGTTAAAGGCACTGGCAACTACACTGGTGAAAAAGCACTTGACTGGACAATTAAAGCCTTTGAAGTGAACAGCGTTGAAGCTACAGTTGGCGCGCTTACATACAATACGAAGCCACAAACGCCAACGCCAACTAAGGTTGTGTTTGTGGATGCAGCTGGCAATAAACTGGAAGCTGCCGCAGGTGAATACACAGCAGATGCAACTGCCCAAACAAACGCGGGCACTTACAGTGGCAGCACTGACGGCATGAAAGTTGAAGGCGTTAAAAACTTCTCTGGCAGTGCAACTGCAAGCTGGACAATTGACCCGTTTACAATTAATAA
>CAYVDR010000120.1:0-2097 GCA_964450625.1 uncultured Senegalimassilia sp. | reverse complement strand
AAACACTAACTTCACAGGCAGCGTTACTAAAGGTTGGGAAATCAAACAAGCTGCAATTGAAGTTAAAGCGGTTAGCATTACTAAGGTCTACGACGGCACAACCGCTGTTCCAGATGGTGCAATTACATGGTCAAGTGATAGCACAAATGTAACTGGCATTGTTGATGCTGATAAAGGCGTTGATGCTAAGCTAAAGGTTGTTGCAACAGGCGGAACATACACAGATGCAAATGTTGCTACAGCAAACAATACTGTTACAGGCATAACCTGGGCACTTGAGGGCACATCTGCTGGCAACTACACCATTACAGGTCCAACCGCCCCAGCAGGCACAATTACAAAAGCACCTCTAACCATTAAAGGCACAGTTACGGCTACAAAGCCATACGACGGCACTAAAGATGCAAACGTTGAAGGCGGCACGCTTGACACATCTAAGCTTGTATATGATGGCGCTGTAGCAGCTGACAGGGTAGACGGTAAAGCTGACGGTGAGGTTGACACTAGCAAGCTTTCAATTGTTCCTGACAAAACTAAAGCACAATATGGTCAAAGCGACGCTGGTGAAACAACCATTACTGGCATCACGTTTACCCAAGGTGGCACATCTATAGGCAACTACAATGTGAAAGAAGCGTATGAGACAAAAGGCGAAATTACTCAGAAAGCACTTAAGCTTGCTTGGGGAAGCACTGAGTTTACCTACAACAAGCAAGCACAAGTGCCAACAGTTGGCCTTGCAGACGACAGCGGCATTGTTTCTGGCGAAAGCGTAACCGTTTCCGCTGATGCCTCTGCGCAAACAGACTCCAATGCTAAAGCAGGAAATGAAAAATACACAGCAACTGCCGAGCTGCAAAATGCTAACGAAGCCCCAGCAAAGAACTACACGCTAGACAATGCAACGCAAGACTTTACAATTGCACAGTTTGCAATTTCAAACGGCAATACTGATATCGCACTAGGTGACACAAACACCTACAATGCCAAAGCGCAAAAACAGGCTGTGTCAAAGGTTGTTGTAAAGCTAGCCGAAGGCGTAACCGAAGATGTTGCAAGCACAGATTACGCAATTACTGGCGACGAGCAAACCAATGTTGGTGCAAGTGACTATGAGCTATCAGTTAAAGCTAACACTACTTCAAACTTCACAGGCAGCGCTACAAAACCATGGAACATTAGCCCGGCACAGGTAACTCTAACTTGGAAGGATGCAGCAAGCTATGTTTACACTGGCAGCAAAATTGAGCCTACACTTGAAGTTGGCGGCTTGCTAACCCCAGAAGGTGGCACACAGGACACAGTCACACCAACAATTACATACACCAAAGATAGTGCCGAGGCTGACCCAATTAATGCAGCAACATACACAGCCACCGTAACTGGCCTTGGCAACAGTAATTACACGCTTCCTACAACTGGTTTAACTAAAGAATTTGCAATTTCAAAAGCAACCATTAGCGCTGCAACGCTGCAAAAACCTGAAACAACTGTTACATACGATGCAACAAAAGCGCAACCACCAACAATTGCAAGCGTTACAACCAACACAGCTGCTGTGCCTGCAGCGGAGGACTACGACGTAACGTACACTTACACTAAGCATGGCTCAACTGAAAGTGAAGCTGCAACTGAAGTTAAGAACGCTGGCACATACAAGGTCACGGTTACTGCAAAGACTGCCAGCACAAACTTCACTGGCAGCGCAACAATCGAAGATACTTGGACAATTGAAAAAGCCACACCAACCCCAACTACAAGTGAAGCTAGCGGCGTTTCTGGCTCAGGTTCAGCCGACGAATTGCTAAGCACAGCAGAGCTGCCAAAAACTTACGGTGGTGTTGAAGGCACGTTTGCAATCACTAAGGATGCTAGCGAGAAAGATGTAAGTGCCACTGATAAGTTTGCAGAAAGCGACACACCTGTTACCTACTATGCTACGTTTACCCCAACAGACACTGACAACTACAACGTGGTTGACGTTAAAGTGTCCATTACGGTGTCAAGCACAAAAGGCAAAACAAATGGCAACGGCGAAGTCAAGCTTAAGAACCCAAATGACAACACCAAGTACATAATTACTGTCAAAGGCTACAC
>CAYVDR010000119.1:0-5221 GCA_964450625.1 uncultured Senegalimassilia sp. | reverse complement strand
TGCAAGTGCAGCTTGAGCAGTTGGGCTAAGGGGCGTGTTTGCACAGAAAATGCTGCATATGCAGCTTGTTTAATGGATTGCGCGTAGGAGGTTTCCCTATTTCTTCTTTTCAGCAATATTGTGCTTTAATTGAGTGTTTTTAAAAAAATACTCAGTTGCGTTGTGAAAAGTAAGACAATCTGTTGAACATAAACTTAATTTTTAAGTTACACAATTTAATAGGAGTTAAACGCATGATAAACGAAGTACAAAAAACTCCAGTCAACAAATGGGGTAAACTCTTTAGCATCCTTGCAGCCATTGCGGCATTTCTTATTGTCTTGGCATTTTCTTTAGCCATGCATGTGCCAAGTGCAAGCGCATCGATTACAACCGAGGAAGACATCTCGGGCATTCAGCCGCCCATTACTCGCCTTGCAAGTGACGATGCTTCAGGCACAGCGCTCGACATTGCCGCACAAACATATTCTGGCGGTAAAACAACCGATTGGGTAATAATTGCTCGCGACGACGATTTCGCCGACGCAATGTCTGCTACTGGGCTTGCGGGCTCACTTAATGCTCCAATATTGCTGGTAAATCGCACAAATGGTTTAAGCGATGCCGTAAAAGCGCAAATAAAAAGTCTAAGTGCAAAACACGCTTACATCATTGGTGGCACAGGCGCAATTCCAGCCGACGTTGAAAGTCAGCTAATTTCCATGGGCGTTAACACAGAATCGGGCTCGCCGCAAAGGAGCGAAACTCGCATTTATGGCCAGAACTACTACGACACATCGGTTGAATGTGCCAAAAAAATTGCCCAGCATTCAACGCTTGGCTCAACCGATGCCATAGTTGCCATGGGCATCAATTTCCAGGATGCGCTTTCAATTTCAAGTTTGGCCTACAAATATAATCTGCCAATTTTCTTGCAAACCGAAGGCGCAACTTCGCAAGAACGCAGCCTTACAGATGAAGCAGTTTCCGCTGTTAAAGCCATTGTTGGTGATGAAAATAATCAGAAGGGAGTCATATACGTACCAGGTGGCACGGGCGCTCTAACAAAAGCCAGCGTTGAAGGTGTGTTTGGCGAAAGTCTTTGCCAGCGCATTTATGGGCAGGACGGCTTTGAAACATCTAACGAAATTGCAAGGTACTTCACAAGCAGCGCTGGTGGCAATAAGTTAAGCACAAGCACTGTATGCATTGCTAATGGTGTTGAAAAGCCCAAGGGTACAGACGCTCTTGCAGGTGCCGCTTTGGCAGGGCAAAATGGCGGTGTTATTTTGCTTGCTAACACTAACGAAGTTTTTGGCGAAACAAGCACAATAACGCTTGAAGGCACTTACCAAAAAGATGGCAAGGCTGTTCATGGCTTTTTGGCAGACAACAAGAAAGTTATTGACGAAGTTTTTGTTTTAGGTGGCACAAGCGTTATGCCTAAAACCGTAATTGACATTTGCAAAACTCATTTGTGGAACTGGTGCAAGGTTACATTTAACACCGCAGGTGGAAGCCAGGTTGATTCTCAAAAAGTTTGGTCTGGGGAATATGCCACAAAAGTTAGCGATCCCACAAAGGCAAACCTTGAGTTTGGTGGGTGGTATAAAAACGATTCATTCACTTCCCCGTTTAATTTTGAAACAAATGCAATAACAAAAACAACAACAATTTACGCGAAGTGGCAAAAGTCTGCAACTACCGACACCCAGGGTCAAGCAACAATTGAAAATCCAAAAACTGGCGATGAACAAAAAGTAACTGTAACAAAGAAAGACGGAACGCCAATCCCTGGTGCAGAAGTAACAGTTGACCAAAATGGCACAACGGAAGTTACGCTGCCTAAAGGCTATGAAAATGAGGATGTAGTGGTAAAGGTTACCGACCCTGACGGTAACCCAGAAGAGGGCAAAAACGTTGTTGTTAAAAACCCCGATGACACGGTGCGTGACAGCGGAAAAACAGATGAAAATGGCGAATTTAGCGCTGGCGCAAACACGGGCAAAACGGACGAAAATGGCTCTACCACGCCTTATAACCCTGTAACGGGCAAGCAGGAAATAACTACGCTTGTAACAGATGGCGAGGGCAACCCAATTGAAGGGGCTAAGGTTGAAATTGACCCAAGTACTGGCGCGTCAGTGGTTACACTCCCCGATGACACAAGCTCTAAAGACATTGTTATTAAAATTACCGACCTTGACGGCAACCCGGTAAGCAAAGACGTTGTAATTAAAAATTCCGATGGCTCTACGCGCGACAGCGGCAAAACAAGCCCTGTTGATGGCACGTTCACTTCCCCTGCCAGCGGCTCGGGTGGCACAACAGGCAGTGACGGCACAACAACGGACACGAAAGACCCAACAACTGGCGAAGTGTTAAAAGTAGCTGTTACAACATCAGATGGCACACCAGTTAAAGACGCGGAAATTATTGTTGACCAAAACGGCACTGCAACTGTTAAACTGCCTGATGGCTACGACAACAAAGACATTGTTGTTAAAATCACAGATGCGGACAACAACCCAAAGAACAACAAGGGTGTTGTTGTTAAAAACCCCGATGACAGTGTGCGCGCAAGTGGCAACACCGACAGTCGCGGCATTTTTAATGCTCCTGCAAGCGGTGGCATTACAAACCCAACAGGCAACATTAAAGTTTTAAACCCTAATGATGGCAAATACTACGATTTTACAGTGCAAAATGTTGACGACAACAATTACGGCGTTGAAGGTGCCAAGGTAAGCATTAATTCCGATGGCATTGCAAGTGTTGTGCTTCCAAGCAGCGCAGACGGTGCTGTCATTGAAGTGTTTGTTAAAGAACACGAAACGCAAAACCCTGTTGCGGGCTTTCAAGTTGGCTTAGCTGAAAGCACAGGCAAAGTGCGTGGCAGTGGGCAAACAAAAAGCCCAGACGGTTCAGTGTTGTTTGGGTTTATTACTGAAAATGCCGTTAGCATTACAAACCCAAGCAATTTGGTGTACTCAGGTAAGGCACAAACGCCCCCTGTTAGCGTTTCAGGCTTAACTGAAGGCAGTGATTATTCATTGACATATTCCAATAACATTAACGCCACAACCGAAACCTCCAAAGCTTCCGTTACAGTTACAGGGCAGGGCACATACATTGGCAGTGTCACAAAAACATTCGAAATTGCCAAAGCAAACACAACACTTCAGCTTGAAGGCAACATGTATGCAGCAAGTTACGAAACACTCGCCGATGTTAAAATGCCCAGCGCTGTTGTTTACGGTGTTGATAACACGCCTTTAGTTGGCGGCACGCTAAGTTGGGTTGACGCAAAAACAACAAGCGTAGGCGATGGCACAGTATCAGGAGCCACACACAGCTTTGCTTTGCAATACACACTCTCAGGCATTAATGCGCAAAACTACAACAACCCAGCCAGTGTGTTTAAAGACATTACTGTTTTCACCGACTCGGGCTATTGGTTGGCTAATGCAGCACAAGCAAGTGGTGCTAATGCCAATGAAGATGCATGTAAAAAGCTTCCTAACTATAAAAATGCTTCCAAAATTAAAGCAAACGTAGCAAGCCTTCACGATGCGTATGCAACCGACTACACAAACGTATTGGAAGAATATGAAGCATACATGTCAAAGAACGATGCTTCTAAAGAGGTGCACTTGTTTACGACCTATTCCGACGTTGACATGGTGGATGCTAACAACTTTGCGGAATTCCGCATCATACAAGTTGGTGCGCACTTAAACAGCGCCGACAAAACAAGCACCGATGGCAGCGTGCTAACATTCCACTCAACACACTTGTTCCCCAGGGCCTATGCAATGAAAACAACAAGTGCGCTGAATAATGGTGGCTGGGCATCAAGTGACATGTACACGTATTTGCAGGCTGGTGGCACGTTCTGCTCCAACTTTGAAGCATCGTTTGTAAACGCAATTAAGCAAACGCCTAAAACCTACAACACGGCAGGTGGTAATGGCAATTTAGTCACAAGAACAACCACTGGCGACAAGTTCTTCTTGCTTTCCTATGGCGAAATTACAGGTGCTGCTCAAAGCTACACTCCATCTTTGAACTCAGAAGGCTTGCAGTATGACTACTTCGCAGCTAAGAGCATTAGCACAACAAACGTTAACTCAGTGCTTGCCTACAAAACGCGTGCTGGTGAATACCCAACGGGGGCGGAAAGCTCGTTCTCGAAATGGTGGTTGCGTTCGCCACGCACAACATCGTCGCAGGAGTTTATGCGCATTGGCACCGACGGCATTGTTGACTATTCCGACTTGGCAAATGCTGCTTATGGTGTTGCCCCTGCGTTCTGCTTCTAGTGAGCGGTAGTGCGCAGCACATTTGTAGTCTTTGCGAAGTGGGGTGTGCCAAGTAAGTTTTTTATTGAACAGTGTTGGCATCTTGGGTAAACTACAGTTTCGTGTTTTTAGCAAGTACAAATTTTTAGCACATAAGAAGGAATAGCAATGGACATTATCAGAGCAATTGAACAACAGCAAATTAAAGAAGTTGCCCCATTTAACGTTGGTGACACTGTTAAGGTTCACTATCGCATTACAGAGGGCAACCGTGAGCGCATCCAAGTGTTTCAGGGTGATGTAATTCGCAAGCATGGGCACGGCGTGCGCGAAACATTTACAGTGCGCAAAGTTAGCTTTAGCGTGGGCGTTGAGCGTACATTCCCAGTTCACTCGCCAAAAATTGACAAAATTGAGGTTTCGCGCAAAGGCGATGTTCGTCGTGCTAAACTTTACTACCTGCGCGACAAAGTTGGCAAAGCTTCTAAAATTAAAGAGAAGTCTTTCTCATAATATCGCGCAAGATACCTTCCTTTTGGAGTCCCCTTTACACAAGTGTTGTAAAGGGGCTTTTATTTTTACGGGGGTTTACAAATGCAATTAACAGTTACTGAAATCAAAAAGCGCCTTGCAAATGTTAATGCTGCAGAATTCAGCAAGCTTGAGCAGCAGTTTGCAAGTGACAGTCGCAAAAGCGTGCAGGCTGCATTAAATTCGTGCAGGCGAAGGTTAGCAAACGAAGCAGCAGAGGCAGCACGCACTGAAGCCATGTATGCATTCGAGCGCAAGCTTAGCGCTGGCGGGCTTGTTGTTGGTTTAGATGAGGTTGGGCGAGGCCCGCTTGCAGGCCCCTTGGCTGTAGGGGCTGTTGTGCTGCCGCAAAGCCCGGTTGTGCTTGGGCTGAACGATTCGAAGCAGCTAAGTGCTAAAACACGCGAGAG
>CAYVDR010000118.1:0-5271 GCA_964450625.1 uncultured Senegalimassilia sp. | reverse complement strand
TGCAATTGCAGCAATTGTAACGAAAAAGTATGTTTTCCAGTTTAGGTGCTTTGCCCACGTAAATTTTCGCTTCAAAAACGCCTTGTCCCATAGCAAAAATGCGCAGGTAGTAAAGAAGGTGCCACCTATGCCCAGGTACTTAACAACACGGGTTGCAAGGTTTAAGTTTGTCATGCTTCCCTGCGGGAAAAAAGTAAAAGCAATGCATGCTGCCATAAGCCCAAACCACGCAATTGCAAGAATTGCGTTAAATATACGCCCTGTTATCCATTGAATTTTTGCATATTTGCCTGCTTTAAAGTTTTCTTTTATTTTGAAAAACATCCCCTTTGCAGTGCTCGGGGTTGGGTCCACATACTTAGCATTTTGCAGTGTTTTTGGTGGGGCTGTGCTGCCTAGTGCCGCCTGGTTAAAACTTTGCGCAAGCTCCTTTGCACTTAAGTAACGGCTTTTGGGGTCAAAAGATGTTGCTCGCAAAAGTACCCTCTGCAAGTTTTTTGGCACACTTTTCTTAAAAGCGGGGTTGTCGCGCAGCGTTGTGTTTGACACATTTTTAGTGAGCATAAAATACAAAACCATTCCAAGGGCATAAACATCGCTTTGTATGCACGTTTGCCCAAAGCCATATTGCTCGGGTGGCGCAAAGGCTGCTGTGCCAAGCTTTGTTGTGTCGGGGTTTGCGTCGTTTCTGTAGAAGCGCGCAATGCCAAAATCTATAAGCATTATTCTGCCTGTGTTAACTATAATGTTTGACGGCTTAATGTCGCGGTGAATAAGAGGCGTTTCAAAGTGTGTGTGCAGCTGATTTACCGCTTCGCAAATTTCAGTGAACAAGCTTGCAATTTCAGAAATTGACAAATTGTTTTGCTTTACGTATGCATCAAGGCTAGTGCCTTCAACGTACTCAAGAATTACAACGCAAACCTGCCCGTATTCATAGTAAGCCATAACGTGCGGCACGCAGTTTAGCCGGCGCAGGCGTTTTTGTTCTTCAAAAATGCGCTTATACGCATTTGTTTTTGTATTTTGCGTGCTGAATTCTTTTCTAATGAATGGCCCAAGCTCAACGCCACCTGCTGCCCTAAGCATTACCTTTTCAGTTTTTGTGTGCGGTGTTTTGCTAATTAGTTCAACAACGCTGTAGGCACTGTCGCGCTCAAGTGCACTAAGTTGTGCTTCAAGACTGATATTTTTGTTTTCGCTTGCCATTTTAATAAAGTTCAAATTGTTTTGTAGTTTATTTTGCACACCCTAAAAGTTTTTCTCCAAAGCGGTGCAGTTCAATGTTTGTTTCAACAATTGAAAACTTATGCGCAACGCAGTAGATTAATATAACATCGCGCCTGCATTTGGAGTACAGTTCGGAATTGTTGGACAGCTTAAGCAGGCGGTTTGTGTCTTCTAAGTTGCACTTCATTGCAAGTGCAAGCTGCAAAACAATGTCGCGGGCAGGCGATGTTTTTCTGCCAGTGAAAATTTCGTAGCCATACGTTGTGTTAACGCCTGCAGCTTTTATTACCTCGGGTTGTTTCAAGCCTTTTTCTTCAAGCAAAATTGCTAGGTAATTGTGCAGCTTGTATTTAAAGACATGCCTTTTGGCAAAAAAGTTGTCAAGGTTAGGCGTGTGCGTTATTTCATTTAAAAGCTCATTTGTTGAAGGCATGCTAGAACAATCCTTTTCTGTTTGTTTTGGCGTTGTCACTATTCTAGCAAAAAAGAAGCCCTTAAGGTTTATGCATAAAGCTTAAAGCCTTAAGGGCGTGCGAATTGTCTTCTTAAGTGCGCTTAATATTGACTTACTTTTACAACTTTGAACGTGCAGGCCTTGTATTTGTTTATTTCGTCGTCGGAAACTGAATTGAAAATTTCTTGGCTTTTTGATTGCCCAGCACCTAGGCTGTTTACTGCAACGTATCCATCTTGAATCCTGTTACCAGAAGCATCAACGGCTTCAACTTGAATGTTGTAAGACTTTGCATCAGCTGCTTTGTTTGTAACCGTCACCGTAAGCGCACCTGTGTTTGATGTATACGAACCATAAGTTTTGCTGTCAACTTTGTATTCTGCGAATGTGACATCAACGTCTGTTTTTAAAAGCTCTTCAGTGGCATCGCCTGAGGCTTTGCTTGTTGTGTCTTGCACACTTTCGCTTGCTTTGTCAATTGCTGTGCCATACATCGACTGCGTTGCAAGCACAATTACAAATGCTAAAACAGAAATTATTGTGCCTGCAATTGCAATGCCTTTGCCACCCTTCGCCCCGTTAGACTTTGCAATAACAACAAGCCCTATAATGCCAAAGATTGCACCAAGCACTGCAAGAAATGCCGAGAAATTGTTAAGTATGGGCACCCAAGAGCCAATAATTGCAACAATGCCAAGCACAAGTGCTGTTATTCCTAACCCCGATTTTTTTGGTGATGTTGTATCTGCCATTTTACTTCCCCTTTCATTTGAATTGGTTAATAAATTTGATGAAGTAATGTCATGACTTAAAAATGATACATGCAGGCACATAGCTAAACATTAGCTGTGAGCTATGAATTCCACTTTCTGTTGTGCCTTTACATAAAAAAGAATTTTTAGACTTATTTAAAGCCAGTCTTAAAAGCAACATGCACTTTCAATTAAAATGAAAGCAAATCACTGGTTGCCTGAAAGGGAAAGCCTTCATTAAAATGAAAATTTATACAGTTCAAAAATTAAGCTAATGAATATTATGTGCAAAAATATTTCGAGTAATCCCACAAAACCCGAAAGTACTGAAGCGCGCGTACAGCGCGTGCGTAAAGAGGTTGCAGGCGCGCTAAAAGTGCGCAGTCGCATTGGCACACCTGCTGAAAAGCTTGAAGTGGTCATGACAAGTGCGGGGCTTGACAAACTTGAAAACGCAACTGTTATGGTGCTTGGGCTAGGTGGTGTTGGCTCCAGTTGCACAGAGGCGCTTGCACGCGGTGGCATTGGCAACTTGATTATTGTTGACGGTGACATTGTGTCTGAAAGTAACATTAACCGCCAAGCCATTGCTTTTACGCAAACGCTTGGTCACAATAAAACCGATGTTATGCAAGAAATGATTGCTAGCATTAACCCTGCTTGCAACGTTCAAGCAATTAATAAGTTTATGCTCTCAAGCGATGTAGAAGCGTTTATGCAGAAGTGGGCTAGCAAGGCAGACATGGTTATTGATGCCATCGATTCTGTAGCCGTAAAACTTGCAATTGCACAGTTTGCCTACACGCACAATGTAAAACTTATTAGCAGCATGGGCGGCGCTAATAAGCTTCACCCCGAAATGCTTAAATTTTCAGACATTTCCAAAACAGTAAACTGCCCACTTTCACGCGTTATGCGAAAGGAATGCCGCCGCCGTGGCATTAAAAAGCTTGAAGTGCTTTTTTCAGCAGAACAGCCACTGGTGCGCCCAGCAATTGAAGGCGCAGCACGCAGCGAGCGAACAAATTTAGGCACCGCTTCGTTTATGCCGCCAATTATGGGGCAAATGATTGCAGGACGCGTATTATGCCAGCTTGCAGAAGTGCCCGACTACGAACAGCTGTAGAAAGCAAACCAGGCGTAATGTCTAAACCTTCCACAGCCACTCCCCTATTTGACATGCACTGCCACCTAGGGTTTTGCAAAAACCCTGCAAAAGCTGCACAAGAGCTTGCCCGCCTAAACATACATGCGCTTTCATGCACAATTTTGCCAGACGAATACGAAAGCCAAAAGCAAACTCTTGCCAACTTTAACAACGTATACGTTGCGGCAGGCTTGCACCCTTGGTGGGCGTGTGAGCATGCAAACACAGCTTCCGCAAGGAACAAGCTAAATATTGCTATTGAAAGTGCCCCATTCATAGGAGAAATAGGTTTAGATTTCTCACCAAAACACGCTGGCACTAAATATTTGCAAGTTAAATTCTTTCGCGATATTGCTAGCAAATGCACAGCTATTGGGGGCAAAGTAGCATCTGTTCATACCGTGAAAAGCGCAAGTTGCGTTTTAGATTTTTTGCAAGATACAGGCGCTTGCAACGCAGGTGCGAATAATACATTCATCATGCACTGGTTTTCTGGCTCAAACGATGATTTGCTTCGTGCGCAAAACCTTGGGTGTTACTTCAGTGTGGGTAAAAAAATGCTAGCAACAAAACGGGGGCGTGCATATGCAGCAGCAATTCCAGAAAACAAATTACTTCTAGAAACCGATGAACCAGCATTTGCTGGTGCAAACTTTGACGCAAATAAAATAAAAACGCAATTGCAAAGCACTCTTAACGAACTTGCCATACTTCGCAAATGCAATGCTGGGGAGCTAGCACTTCGTGTGTCAAAAAACAGCAAAGCAATTTTGAACGCAGCATCAAAGCATCATTTAATTTGAGCAATCACGCCTGCACAGTGTTATATTAAATCTAGTTTATCTAATTTTTTGTTATCCGGAAACTTAAATATAAGGAGAATGCAAAATGATTAACCGCTACACCCGCCCTGAAATGGGCAAAATTTGGCAGCTTGAAAACAAGTTTAAAATTTGGCAAGAAATTGAAGTGTTAGCTTGTGAAGCCCAAGCTGAACTGGGAGAATGCGGCATAACAAAACAGGAGGCAGCATGGATTCGCCAGCACGCTAACATTGACGTTGACCGCATTTTAGAAATTGAGAAAACAACAAACCACGATGTTATTGCCTTTACAACTTGCATGGCACAGTTCATTGATGCCGATGTTCCTGAAGGTGGAAGCAAACCATCGCGCTGGGTGCACTACGGCATGACGTCGTCCGATTTAGGAGACACTGCCCTTTCATACCAAATAACGCAAGCTATCGATATTATTTTGCGCGACATTAAAGCATTAGGCAACACGTGCAAAAAACGCGCCTTTGAATTTAAAGACACGCTTTGCGTTGGGCGCACGCATGGCATTTCAGCTGAGCCTATGACATTTGGCATGAAGTTTGGCAGTTGGGCATGGGCGCTAAAGCGCGCACAAACGCGCCTTGAGCAAGCGCGTGAAGTTGCAGCTGTTGGCGCAATTTCAGGCGCTGTTGGCACATACTCAAGCATTAACCCGTTTGTTGAACAATACGTTTGCGAAAAACTGGGCTTAAAACCCGACCCTCTTTCAACACAAGTGCTCGCTCGCGACAGGCACGCACAAGTAATGTGCGCACTTGCTTGCGCTGCTGCAACACTAGAATCCATTGCAATGCAAGTGCGCTTGCTGCAACAAACCGATGTTATTGAAGCTGAAGAGCCATTTGCTAA
>CAYVDR010000117.1:0-5283 GCA_964450625.1 uncultured Senegalimassilia sp. | reverse complement strand
GTAGCATTAGAAAAACACGTTTGCTGCCCGCTCGTAAAAGCTCATGGCGTTGTAGCGCAAAATTGTTGTGGGGCACTTGCCGCGCTTGACGTATACGTGTTTAATTGGCGCTTCAAGCTCAATTAGGTTGCCATCAACAAACAGCGTTTCCTCTGCTTGCCTGCCGCTTTGCGTGTGAATGTTAACGTCCACAACATCCTCGGGGTTTGTTACAACAGCACGCGAGTGCAGGGTGTGTGGGGCAATGGGCACGCACACAAGCCCGCTAAACTTTGGCGCCACCAAAGGCCCACCTGCCGAAAGCGCATAAGCGGTTGAGCCTGTTGCGCTTGCAACAACAAAGCCGTCGGCGCGCATGTTGGCAACAGGCTGGCCTGCAATCCCAAAATCGAATGCAACCATACGCCCACTTCCGCCGCGTGTAACCGCAACTTCGTTTAGTGCGAAAAACTCATGGGCAGCAATTGGTTCATTGCTTTGTGAATTTGCTTTTGCATCTGCTTCTGCATATGGGTCAGCTTCGCCTTCACAAACAACGCTAACGCTTAAGTTTGTGCGCGCCTCTTGCACAACATCGCCAGCAAGGGCTGACGCAACTGGTTTAATCACGCCGTCTTCTGCGCTGTTAACCAAAAACCCAAGCGTGCCATAATTTATGCCAAGAATTGGTATGTTTTGCCAGCCAATTTGCCTTGCACACAACAGCAGCGTGCCGTCGCCGCCGAGCGACACTACCAAGCCCGCATCTTCATTTACAGCTTCCTGAAATTTCTTATTCTTGCTGGTAGAACACAGTTTATCGGAATCGAACATTGTGTGCGTAATGCCTTGCGACTGAAGGTATGTGCAAAGCAAAAGCGATGCTTCTAGTGCTTTGGAATTTGCTGTGTTACGCACGATTATTATGTGCATGTTTTAGCCCCTTTTCTGTTTTGTTGCTATTGTATTATACAAAAGTTCAAGGGGTGTCAAACAAAGCCAATGCCAAATAAAATTGGAAAACATGCGCGCACAGCTGTGCAGGTGCGGGGCAAACATGCACGCACAGCAACAAAGCAGCAAACCAGCCAGCCAGCACCGCAGCACATCCATAACGTGCAGCAAACACCCCAGTTAACGCATACAGCTCAATCAACTCAAACAAAGCAACCCGCCAAGGCTGAACAAATGCACAACCAACCAAAAGCCCAGGGTGTGCGGCAGGTAAGCACGCACGCAGCAGTAATAAGCATCTGCACCATCATCTCGCGTGTTACAGGTTTTGCGCGCACATGGGCTATGGCGTTTGCGCTTGGCTCCACGCTGCTTTCAAGTTCGTACCAGGTGGCAAACAATTTGCCAAACCAGCTTTACGAACTTGTGTGTGGCGGCATGATAGTCACGGCATTTTTACCGGTGTATGTTTCGGTAAAAAAACGCTTAGGTGCGCAAGCTTCCTGCCAATACGCTTCAAATTTGCTAACAATTGTCACAATATTGCTTGGCGTTGTGTCCGTGTTGTGCATGATGTTCCCAACAACAATAATTTACACGCAAAGCTTTTTCTCCGACCAATCGCAAATGCAAACATCAGTTTTTTTCTTCCAGTTCTTTGCAATACAAGTTGTGTTCTATGGCATAAGTGCAATTGTAAGTGGGCTTTTGAATGCAAACCGCGATTATTTGTGGTCGTCAATTGCGCCTGTTTTCAACAACGTCATTGTAATTGCAACGTTTTTGGCTTACGCCTACGTTGCGCCAACTAACCCTGGGCTTGCACTATACATAATTGCAATAGGCAACCCAGCAGGCGTTTTAGTGCAAATGGCAATCCAGCTGCCCGCGCTAAAACGCAACGGCATTCACTTGCGCTTGCGCATCAACTTGCGCGATGGCGCGCTTTTGGAAACTCTTCGCATTGGCGTGCCTGCCATAATTGTTATGGTGTGTTCGTTTGTGGTGGTGTCGGTGCAAAACGCTGCATCCTACGGCTTTGCCGATAACGGGCCGTCCATTCTGGCGTATTCACGGCTTTGGTTTACGCTGCCATATTCGTTTTTGGCAGTGCCAATTACAACTGCAATGTTCACCGAGCTTTCCGACATGCAGGCGGAGGGCAACACAAAGGGCGTAAAACTTGGCATAGTTGGCGGCATTAACCAAATAATGTTTTTCATGATTCCCATGGCAATGTATTTAATAGTGTTCAGCGTGCCACTTGTAACGCTTTACCACGCAGGGGCTTTTACGCTTGAACACGTTAACGCCATTGCGTCTTACCTTGCGGCTTGGGCTGTTGCGCTGCCGTTTTATGGTGTGAACACGTATTTGCAAAAAACGTTTTCATGCCTGCGCAAAATGGGTGTGTTCGCGCTAATAAATTGCATTGCTGCCACTGTGCAGGTTGCGTTTACAATACTTGCTGCCATGAACCCGCAACTTGCCCCCATCGAATCCATTGCTGTTGCTGAAACAGCTTTCTATATTGTTGCTGACACCTGTTTGCTTTTGTATTTGCGCGTATCGTTTGGCACGTTCGGTTTGCGTAAAATTACTGTTTCTGCTTTTCGCAGCGTTTGTTTTGGTGTTGCTGGTGCGTGCGTTGGTGCGGTTATTCTGTTTGGTTTGGAAAGTTGCTTTGGCAAAATTTCTGGCAGCATCCCTCAAGCTGTTGTATACATTATTGTTGCTGGAATGCTCGCGCTGCTTACAACATTTTTGCCAGCCTACAAAATGCACGTGCCCGAGGCAGCATTTTTGCACACATGGGTAAACAAATTAAAACGGAAGGCTGCAAGTGCATCTCATGAAACCAGGTAAAAATTCAAGTTGCACATTAGCACCTGTAGCGGGCGTAGTTATTGCTGTTCCCTCGCGCAAAATTCACAGCCTATAAGGAAGGTTTTAATGCGACTGCTTGTTATTCACAACTTAAATTCGGGCTATGGTGAAGGGTCAATCTTCGATTTTATGCGCAGTTTTGCTGCCGATGGTGATGAAGTGTGTCTGCGCGCAACCGACACAACAACCCCTGTTAAACAACTACTTACCGATGCCAAAACTTTCGATGCTGTTGTTGTTTCAGGCGGCGATGGTACTGTTGCTAATGTTTGTTATTTGCTTGCTAATTCACATATACCGGTGCTTCCTTTCCCTGCTGGTACTGCCAATTTGCTTGCGCTAAACCTTGCAAGCCCCACCGAGCCGCATGCCTTAGCAAAGCTTGTTCGTGCTAATAAAACATTAGATTTTGATATGGGCGAAATAACCATAGGGGGCAAAAAATTTGGTTTTAGCATAATGGCAGGCGCAGGTTACGATGCAAAAATTATGCGTGCTGCGCAACGCGGCAAACGCTTGCTTGGGCCTGCAGCTTATTTGCAGGCGGCGGTGCTAAACGCAATGCCTGGTCAATCGAAGTTCACGCTTACCCTAGACAATGAAGTTAAGCATACGGAAGGCTTAGGCGTCCTGCTTGTCAACTTCTCAAAAATTCAATTTGACATTGCCCTTACACATGAAAACACCCCGCGCAGTGGTGAGTTGAATGTAGTTGTGCTTAAAGCTAAAACTGCATTCGACCTGTTACCTGCCGTTTTTGCTGGTATTCTGGATAGTGTTGGTAACTTTCCCAGCAGAACTGAAGCGCTTGAAATTTTCAAGTGCAAGCAAGTAACCATTGACGCCGAACCTGCAATGGAAGTGCAGTACGACGGTGAAGCAACGTCACTTACAACCCCATTTAGTGTGCGCGTTTTACCACAAGCTGCCAGGCTTTTTGTCTCTGATGCTGGCTTTGAGCAATTTGCTAACAACAACGCCTAAACGAGCAGGCAGTTGCAACCAAATTTTTATGCTTCACACAAACTTATAAGTATTTCTTATAGCCATTCAAAACCGGTCTATAATAACTAAAAAATTTTTATGTCATTTTAAACTGTTAGGAGAAGTTCCATGAATTCTGAGCGCTTGAAAACAATTGCACAAGACCTGCCACAAAATGTTGGGCGCAAAAGTGATGCACGCTCGCGCTTGCTTTGCGTGCAAGAGTTGCTGCGCGTTGCCACCGACGAAAGCCACGGCCTTAATGCCAGCGAAATTGCAAGCATTTTGCAAATTAGAAGCAACAGCAAAACCCCGCCAAGCGAGCCTACAGTTTTAAGCGACATTCATGCAATTGCAAAAAACCAGCCACTTGACATGCAAATTGCAACTGCATCGCGCGGGGGCAAGGAAGGTTTTCGGTGTGTTGGCTCCATTTTAACAAAGCAGCAGGTAAGGCTTTTGCTAAACATTGTGCGAGCTTCCAAATTTGTAACGGTAGCGCAATGCAGCGAGTTGTCCAACGCTTTGTGCAGTTTGCTTTCGTTTTACGATGAGGACAAAGTTACAACAAACGTTTTTGTTGACAGGCGCATTCGCAAGGGTGAAGCCGACGTAATGCAGGCAGCCCAAGTTGTAATCGATGCAATTGAGCGCGGTGTAAAAATTCAGTTCAAGTACCAACACTGGGGGCTTAACAACAAGTTTGTTCATGCTAAATCAAATAATGGCACCACGTTTACTGAAACGCCCGTTAATCTAATTTTTAGTTTCGGTAACTATTACGCCGAAACGTATGACAGTACCAGGGGAAAGTGGGCTTATGCCATCAGACGCCTTGACCGCATTCGCGATATTAAAATGCTAAACGAACCTAGCGAGCAAAATGAAGAAATTCAAAACTTAAAGAAAACGGTTAAAAGCAGGGTGCAAAGAAATTTTGATATGCTTGGCGGGCGTGAAGCGGAACTTTTCTTGGAAGTGGAACAAACCAGTGCCGATTTAATATACAACCGCTTTGGTAAGGAATATGCTTTTGAAAACGTGGTCAAAAGCAATGATGACGAATTTGAAAAGGGTTATTTACGAGTTACAGTAAGTTTGTCTCCAACATTTTTCCGTTGGATTTTCGGCTTTCAAGGCAAGGTAAAAATTGTTCCACCAAGAAGCGGCATTTGGAATAGAACTGGAAGTTGGGCAAATTTGCCAACTGCCAATCGCCCTGTTAACGAACTTCAAGCGGACTATAAGCTGGCAATTAAAAAGTACAAAGAAATGCTGCAAAACGAACTTGAAAACCTTGAATAACATTCTCTAACTTTTGCTTGCCAGCACCTCACCAGCAAAGCTAAGCGCAATTAATTGTTCGCTTAAAACTGTTCATTTGAAAATACAATTTTTACTGTAAACTGTTCAACGGAAAAGACAATTTAAAGCAAGCCTTTATTGTTAAAGACAACATTGAACAAGGCTATAAAAACA
>CAYVDR010000116.1:0-5296 GCA_964450625.1 uncultured Senegalimassilia sp. | reverse complement strand
AGTGTCAAGCCAAGCACCCAGTGCTACAAAAGGCGTCATTACAGCAACAATTTTGCCAAGCTCGCGCCAACAAATGTTGCGCCTGTAAATTAGCGCTAACAGCCCACAGCCAATAACACCTGTTGAGTTTACTATTGACACAGAATTTTGAAAGCCCAGCGTGTAAGTGCCAGCTGGCATGCAAAAAATGTTGCCCGCAAAGCCTGTTATTGCCTGCACCGTGTATGCAAACAAAAAAACTGCAAGAAATGTTACTTTTTCCATTCTGTTATTGCCCCGCTGCAGTCTTTAGCGTTCCTGTGAGCGCAGCACAGTTTCACCTGAAACCATTGCGGCAAGAGCAGCAGTATGCGCTGGTTCCACATTTCCAACAGCGCGCAAAAATTGCACACCGCTTTTGCGCAACTGAAGGGCAGCTTGCGCCATTGAATCCGGGGTGTCGAATGTTGACGTGTCAATTTCGGCGACATGCTTCGGTATTTTGCTTTCGTCGGGCACTTTTTCAACGCATAGCTGAACTAGCACAGGCACATTCGTTTGACAAGACAATTTTGCCAGTTCAAGTGCAGTGTTTAAGTTGCCAGCCACACTAAAACCAACAACACTTGAACCAAACTCAACCATAACATCAAGTGCTTCTGTAAACTTATCACGGCCATTTTCAAGCAAAATGTCAGCTGGTTGAACAACAGAATTACTTGCATCATTAGAAACGTCCACCGAAGCAAAAATGGGCATGCCACTTACTTGCGCGACACCCATAAGCGCGCACTTTAAATCAGCAGTGCTTTTAAAACCGCTTAGGAAAAACGCATCGAAATCAAGCCCGTCGAACGCACGAGCAGCACGTACATATTGGTCTTTATTTTCGTTAAGCGAGCTTTTACTTGAAGCGTCCAACGGCAAACCGCAAGGGCCAATTTCTGCAAGTATATGCTGCGGGCACACAACTTGCGCAACGCTAATTGCGGCACGTGCAACATCAGCTTCCTTGCCGCGCATCCCACTTTCTTTTGCCAAGCGTGCAGGGGTAATGTAGCGTGTATTAGCCACCACACACTGCGCACCTGCCATAATATTTAGGCGCAGCGCATCTTGAATGCATTCTGCTTCCATAAGGTTAATGTAGGCACTATTCTTCGCATTGTTAACGCCACGCTTTTTAAGCTGAAAATCAATATCATTCGAAATTACCAGCATGTCACGGTTAAAACGCATTTGTATGTCTGCCATTTTTTTATCCTTGCCTTGTAACAAAAACTTCTAAGCACTAGTGTACACCATCAAAACAAGGGCGTTCACATGTACCAATTTATTCCGAACGCAGCGCCTCAACAGGGTCTTTGCGGCTTGCAGCACTTGAAGGAATTAGCCCTGCCAAAAACGAAAGAAGCATGCTTATTCCAATTAGCACCACAGCTGCACCCGCAGGAAGCTGCGCGACGTTTTCGACATTGAACATGTTGTACACAATTGCATTTGCGGGAATGCACCCAAGCAACGTAAGTAAAATGCCAATAGCACCTGCACTAAAGCCAATTATAAGCGTTTCAGCATTAAACACGCGGCCAACGTCACCTTTGCTAGCTCCTATTGAGCGCAAGATGCCAATTTCTTTCTTTCGTTCCAAAACCGAGATGTATGTGATGATTCCAATCATAATGGAGCTTACAACAAGCGAAATTGCAACAAACGCAACTAAAATGTAGCTGACCATGTTCACAATAGTCGTAACGCTTGACATTAGCGTGCCCACAACATCGGTGTAGCTTACCACCTTATCGTCATTGCCAGCATCCGTCATGCTTTTGTTGTAATCGTCCAAAATATCAATTATGCTTTGCTTTGCCTCGAAATCCTTTGCATAAATGTTTATGCTTGATGGCTTTGCATAATCTGCCCAACCAAACTTTTTCATGTTGTTGTCATAGCTTGATTGCGTGTTTGACATCAGCGATGTCATAAGCTGCGATAAGTCCTTCTCAGACATGTTTAGCTTAAAAGCATTTTTGAACTTTTCTTCATCAATGCCCATAGCAGATGACATGTTTTGCGCAAGGTTTTGCATGCTGTTTTGCATGGCTTGGCTAATTTGTGTTTGAAGCGTGCTTGCCATCTGGGCTGTAATTTGGCTTAAGGCATACGTCATGTAATTTTGAATGGCGCTTGTTAGCTTTTGTTCAAGCTGGCTGCTTATTGCGCTTACAAGTGCAGGCATAACCTTATTTTGCATCTGTTCAGTCAACTGCGTTGAAAGTTGCTGCTGAAGTTGCTCGCTTACAGCACTTCCCATGGCAGACGTATCAATGGCACCAGCAATGCCACTGGTTAATTTCTCTTGCACCTCACTTGTTTGAACGTAAGCGTTAACAGCGTCGTTTGTTGTGGCGTATTCAGAAATGTGTTGTGCATACCAAGGCATAAATCCATCCATTAAACCTGAAAGCGAACTTGCAATTTTGGAAGAATCAACAGTTGGGCTTACTCCAGAAAAGTCCAGGTTCATGCCGCTAAAATCCAAGTTCAAGCTGCTTAAATCAAGGCTGCTTGCATCAAGCGACAACGCTGAGGCATCAAATTCTGGCAAATTTGACATATCAATGTTTAAGCCCGATAAATCAAGGTTTTTAGTCAAATTTGCAGACTGCATGCTTTGTGTAAGTTTGTTTGTGTCAATTGTAAATGCTGAAGAAATAGCATCGCTGTCAATTGAAAACAGGCTTTGTAAATCAAGGTTGCCATTTGACTTTTGTTCTTGCTGCTCATCTGCGAAAGACTTGCCAGTAATAACGTTTTTTGAAGGGTTTTGCTTTTGGTCTTGAACTATTTTTTTAGTTGAAGCCTCATCAATTAAATGGTTAACCAAACTTGATGAATAATAAAACCCAGGGTTTAAACTTGAAATTGTTGAGCTTTCTTTACGCTGAACAATGCCTGTAATTTTTATTGTCTCACCAGCACCAATAAGGCTACGCAGGTATTCGGTGTCCTCTGATTTATCCTTCCAAACACCGTATTCACTGTCGTACTGGTAATAGTCAGCTGAATTAACAAGCTTAAACTCGCGCCCTAAAATTTCATCATAGCTAAGTTCAAGTGTGCCTTCAGTTGCATCGACTTTTTGCTCATTTGAAAACTGACGCACCATTTGCTCAAGTTCACTTAAGTCGCGAAGCCCCAGCGCATACGACATAAAGTCACTAATGTTGCCGCTAGGTGTTAACACCACCAACACTTCGTTGTAGTTTTCAGGCCAATCCCCCGCCACAACATCGTACGTGCTTTTAACGGTGTCCAAATTGTCGGGTAACTGGTCAAACGAATTCGTGCTCATCATTGAAGACATTAGGCTGTTTGAGCTTGCGGATGTGCCAATGCCTAAGCTGCTAAACGATTTGTCGGGGTTAACCTGGTGAACACTTTTCGATGTGTCAGTTGAATCGACTGAAAAAATTTGTGGCGTTACACTGTATTCGTATTCAACAGAATTTGCATAGTCGTTAATGTTGGATTGACCGCTGTCAAAAAATTCCTTTAAGCTTGATAAATCGTTATTGCTAATGGAGCTAAACATGTTGGAGACAATTTTAGACTCCCCCACCGTGCCCGATTCTTGCTTAGAGTTGCCAGAAGAACTACTGCCACCAAAAATACTTCCCGTCCCTGAACTAGAGCTGCTGCTAGAACCTGAATTGCCACTGCTACCCGAGGAATTGTCCATTGAACCTGTCATTAAGCTTGTCGCGTCAAAGCCCTGGTCTTTAATTTGCAGTGGGTATTCCGTTAAAGTTTTTTCCTCCACATTTTTAATGTAGTTGTTTGCGCCATTTGCAAGCGCCAAAATTGCGGCAATACCAATAATGCCAATAGAGCCTGCAAAAGCGGTTAGAAGCGTACGCCCCTTCTTTGTTAACAAGTTTTTAAACGAAAGTGACAGCGCTGTTAAAAACGACATTTTTGTGCGTCGTGCTGCTTTTGCACTGCGCTTGGAATTTTTTGCTTCACTTTCACTAAAGGGCTCTGTGTCGCTTTTAATTTCGCCGTCCACCAAAGTAACTGTGCGCGTTGCATATTTTGCAGCAAGCTCTGGGTTGTGCGTTACCATAATTACCAAGCGGTTTTTTGCAATTTCGGTAAGAAGCTCCATAATTTGCACGCTGGTTTTTGTGTCAAGCGCGCCAGTTGGCTCGTCTGCCAACACAATTTCTGGGTCATTAACTAAAGCGCGCGCAATTGCAACACGCTGCGCCTGCCCGCCCGAAAGCTGGTTTGGCCGCTTGTTAATGTGCTTGGCAAGCCCAACGCGCGCAAGTGCATCCGTTGCGCGTTTTTTACGCTGCGCACGGTTAACACCCGATAAAGTAAGCGCAAGCTCAACGTTTTCTAAAATTGTTTGGTGCGGAATTAAGTTGTAAGACTGAAACACAAACCCTATGCGGTTGTTTCTGTATGTATCCCAATCATGCGCGGTATATTTGCTAGTTGACACCCCGTCAATTACTAGATCGCCGCTGGTGTAGTGGTCAAGCCCGCCAACAATGTTAAGCATTGTGGTTTTACCCGAGCCAGAAGGCCCAAGCACTGCAACAAACTCGCTGTCTCGAAAAGCAACAGACACACCATTAAGCGCTGTTTGTGAAACATCAGCTGTTTTATATAGTTTAGAAATTTTATTTAGCTCAAGCATAAAAATACCCTTAATACAGTGTTACTGCTTTAGCTAAAATTTTGACAAGATATTTTTTAAAGCACAAAAAATTTGAAAAATTGCTACAGACTAAATAGAAGTTAAAAGCGCTTAAGCAGTTTCAAGTGTTTCGCTAAAGTTATAAAGCATGTTGGACAAATAAGACTTTGCAGCATCAGTTGCGCTTTGAATAGAATCTAAAACAACTTCAATGCCCAATTTTTCAAACTCATTAGCAATTGGGGCTTCAACGTTGTTTACAATTAAAACATCCACACCTATATCACGTAAAATAACTGCCTGTTTTTGAGGTGTTAAACACATATTTGGCAAGTTTTGGCAGTTTGTAATTTTGCCACATTCAATTTTGTAGCACATAAAACTTGAGCAATCGCTAACCCATGGCGCAACATTTAAGCCACAACATGCAACTGCAATATACATTTTTACACCTCCAAACACTTAGCAAAATGGTGTGTAATTTCAGATTGCAGCAACATTAGCGCATGCAAGTTAATGGCGCTAGATTTTTTCTACAAAAGGCGAAAGTATAGTGATAAACGCGATAAGACTTAAGCAAAATTTAGCAGGTTTTAATGTTCATTGCAT
>CAYVDR010000115.1:0-5315 GCA_964450625.1 uncultured Senegalimassilia sp. | reverse complement strand
TCGTGCTCAACAACAATAACGCTGTTGCCTAAATCACGCAAATGCTCAAGGGTTTTTATGAGGCGAGCGTTGTCACGCTGGTGCAGGCCAATTGAAGGCTCGTCTAAAATATAGAGTACCCCAACAAGCCCCGAGCCAATTTGCGTTGCCAGGCGAATGCGCTGCGCCTCACCACCCGAAAGCGTGGCAGTTGCACGGTTTAGCGTTAGGTAATCAAGCCCAACATCCACCAGAAACTGCAACCTTGCAACAATTTCTTTAGTAATTGGGTTTGCAATTTTGGCTTGCGCACCGCTGAAGCTTAAGGACTTAAAAAACTCCAGCGAGTCTTTCGCACTTAAGCTGCAAACGTTGTCTATGGATTTTTCGCCCACGGTTACTGCCAAAATTTCAGGCTTTAAGCGCTTGCCATTGCATGCAGTGCATGGAAGCACCGCAAAATACTTCTCCAACTTATCGCGGGCAGAAGAGCTTTGGGCTTCTTTGTATCGCTTTTTAACTGCAGCAACAACACCTTCCCAATTGATGTAAAAATGCGTATTTCTGCCATCCACCGTGTGGTAGCTAACCTCAAGCTCTTCATAGTCGATGCCATAAAGTACAGCTTGTTTAACACTTTCGGGCAAGTCCTGCCAAGGCGTGCTGGCATTGCCTCCCATGTGTTCAACCACTGCACGCAAAATTTGTGGGTAGTAGTTGCCGTTTTTAAATGGCGCAATAGCACCTTGGGCGATGCTTAGCGTTTCATCTGGCACAAGAAGCGATGCGTCAACCTCTTGCGTACTGCCAATGCCTAAGCACGCAGGGCATGCGCCATAGGGTGCATTGAAGCTGAAGTCGCGTGGCTGAAGCTCGTCAATTGAATGACCATGCACAGGGCATGCAAGTGCCAAATTAAACAAATGCTCGTTTTCAGCCAGACCACCCGTAGCACCGCTTGAGGTTTTGCGCTCTGGTTCTGTGTCGGCACCTGAAGAGCCACTATTGCTTAAAACTTGCACAAGCACTTGCCCGCTTGTGAGCTTTACCGAAAGCTCACAAGCTTGTGCAATGCGGCTTTGTGCGCTGCTTTTAAGTTGCACACGATCAACAACAACATCAATGAAGTGCTTAATCTTTTTGTTTAGCTTAATTTCCTCACCCGTAAGCTTTACAATTTTGCCGTCAATACGCACGCGCGAGAAACCTTCATGCGCAAGGTCAGCCAACAGCTTTGTGAACTCGCCCTTTCTACCAGCAACAACAGGCGCCATAATTATTGCACGCTCGCCTGGTGCAAGCTTTAAAATTTCGTCGGTCACTTGGTCTGTCGTTTGGCTTTGAATGATGCGGCCGCACTCTGGGCAGTGCGGCACACCAACACGTGCATACAAAAGGCGCAGGTAATCATAAATTTCTGTTGTGGTGCCAACCGTGGAGCGTGGGTTTTTAGAAGTTGTTTTTTGGTCTATTGAAACCGCAGGCGAAAGCCCGTCAATGCTGTCAACATCGGGCTTTTGCATTTGCCCCAAAAACATGCGGGCGTAACTTGAAAGGCTTTCGACGTAACGGCGTTGGCCTTCGGCATAAATTGTGTCAAACGCCAAGCTTGATTTCCCCGAGCCCGAAAGCCCAGTTATAACAACAAGTTTGTCGCGCGGTATTTTAATGTCAACGTTTTGAAGGTTGTGCTCGCGCGCGCCTTTAATGACAATTGAGTTGTTGCGCATGATGTAGTTTTTGCCTTTCTGTTTTTTGGTGCTTGATGCCCTACAACGCCCGCCACGTTGGTTTTTCTGGGGTTCGAACGTTAATGTATGTAACGCCGTCTGGATGCTCAGACATTATTTTTAGGCACAGGCGCTCTTTCTCGCGAATGTTTGTGGCATCGC
Source organism: uncultured Senegalimassilia sp. (assembly GCA_964450625.1). Taxonomy (GTDB): domain Bacteria; phylum Actinomycetota; class Coriobacteriia; order Coriobacteriales; family Eggerthellaceae; genus Senegalimassilia. The sequence goes on along the minus strand of CAYVDR010000115.1, from coordinate 3,444 downwards.
CAAACACAATGTCAGGGCCGTCCTTTATGGTAAGCGTTGTGCTTTCGGTTTCCGTGGCTTTAACAGACGTTACCTTTTGTGCAAGCTCGGTTGTCATGCCGTACACAATTGAAAGTGCGCAGTTCACGTTAGCGTCCGTGCAGTAAGTGCCGATTTTAGGTTTTGTGCCAATTGGCACATCTGTTATGTGAAGCACGCTTTCGGCATCTTGGTAAACCTTTTCGCTTGTGTATTTGCCAGCATCGCTATCACGCTCTGGAATTGGCATAAGCCACATGCCGTCAGATGCAATTGCCCACGCATTAGTTGTGTTTGACGTGCCAGAGGGCACTTCAACAACTGCAGTAATTTCACGCTCGGTTATTGAAATTTCAAGCGTGGATGGAAACACGCGGTTTACAGAAACATCCGCCACCCAAGCATCTCGCAGCAAACTGTCACGAATGGCACCCGTGTCCACACGCAAAAGTGTTGTACCCTCATCAATTTGCACAAGGGCATCGATGTCTGTTGACGTTAAGTGATCGGCACCTTTTACATCCACGTTTTCAATTGTAAACGCAGCCGAGTTGTAAACAATAATGCCAGCAATAATTAAAGCTACAATAAACCCAGCTAAAACGCCCAAACGAATGATGTAGTTGCGGTATTTCTTTTGCGCACGCTCATAGTGCTGGCGATTGCGTATGTCGCCAACACGCACGCTTTGCACGCCTGTTGGTGCAACAGTTCTGCGTGTGTTGACTGTACTGCGGCGTGGTCTATTGCCCGATGAGACGGACTTCCGGTTTAAGTTCGATGCCATATTCCTCAAACACTTTCGATTTTGCCAGCTTCATTAAACTTAACACGTCATTTGCACTTGCATTGTTCACATTCACAATAAAGTTTGCGTGCTTCTGCGAAATTTGCGCGCCCCCAATGCACTTGCCTTTAAGCCCCACTGACTGAATTAAACGCCCTGCCGATTGGCCTTCAGGGTTTTTAAACACGCTGCCGCACGAGGGTTGCGTTAGCGGCTGCGTTTGCTTGCGGCGTGTGTGCGACGCTTCCATTTTTGCACGAAGCATGTAAGGGTCGGCTGGTTTAACTGCAATTTCGCATTCCACAATTACAGCATTGTCGGGAAAAGAAGTTGAGCGGTAGCCCCACTCAATTTTATTGCCCTCCTCGCGCACAAGCCCTTCAGTTGGCGAAAACGTTGTAACGCTTACAATGGAATTGCCAATGCCAGCGTCGCGCGTGCCAGCGTTCATGCGAATTGCGCCGCCAATTGTGCCAGGCACACCAACGCCAAATTCAAGCCCTGAGAGGCACTTATGGAATGCATCTTGCACAACAGCTGAAAACGCAACACCTGCGCCCACATAAAATTCGTTTTTCTTTTCGTCAAAGCGGTGCGTTCTGAAATCGCGCCCTAAAGTGATTATGACGCCATTAAAACCCGCATCGCTTACGAGCAAATTGCTGCCACGCCCCACAACCATCCAAGGAATTGCAGCTTCTTCGCAGGCACACAAAAGCTGGCGCAGCGCACCAATTGATGCAACTTGAATGTAGTATTTGCACTTGCCACCAATGCGATACATTGTGTGGCGAGACATTGGCTCGTTTGGGTAGACATCGGCATCAAACGTGCGGTCTACCAGCAAGGCCTCAAGGGCGTTTTTTGCGTGACGTGCCATAAGCCTAACCCCGCCTTGCAAGCAGTGCATCAATAATTTGCGGACCTATGGCGCTTACATCGCCTGCCCCCATTGTTATGACTAAGTCGCCCGCTGAAACATTTTGCATAATGTGCGGCACAACATCTATGCGGCGTGGGACGTACTCGGCTTTAGGGTGTCCCGAATGCTGCAACACAACATCCAAAAACGTTTTGCCACTAACGCCTGGAACTGGGGTTTCACCTGCTGGGAACACATCCATAAACGTAACGGTTTCAACACCGTCAAACGCACTTGCAAATTCATCGTGCAAAACTTCTGTAAACAGCCCCACACGTGAATAGCGGTGCGGCTGAAACAAAACGTGAACGTGCTTATAGTTTAAGCTAAGGGCAGCTTTTAGCGTGGCAGCAATTTCTGTTGGATGGTGTGCGTAGTCGTCTACAACGCTAACGCCAGAAACCTCGCCCACTAAATCGAAACGGCGGCGCACGCCAGCAAAGTTACGCAGCGCATCTGCAACTTTTTGAGCATCAAAGCCGCGCGTTGCAAGAAGTGTTACAACGCCAGCAGCATTAAGCACGTTATGCACACCAGGGTTTTGCTTTATTGCCCCTGTAACCTTAATTTTGCCCGTGGCGCCGTTTTCCCCACCGCTAGAAGCAGCATTAGTATCACGCACGCCACCTGGGAAAATGGCAGGGTTGATTTCAAGTTCATATTCACTGCCAATGCCTTTAGGCACAAATGTTTTAACACAAACATCACATGTGCTTGCAGTGCCGTAAGTAACAACACGTCTGCAACTTTGCGCTGCAAGCTTGCACAACTTTTCGCTTTCAGCGCACACAACAACAGTGCCTGCCTCTGGCACAAGCTTCATGAAATCTAAGAACTTGTCGTAAATTTCGTTTATGTCACGGTAGTGGTCTAAATGGTCAGCCTCTATGTTTGTTATAAGCACTGTTTCGGGTGACAGGTACGTGAAAGATTTGTCAGATTCATCGGCCTCAACAACGTAGAACTGCCCACTGCCCGAACACGCATTAGTGCCGCTTTCACGCACTATGCCGCCAATAAGGTACGTTGGGCTTTTGCCAAGCGCAACAAGTGCACTTGCAAGCATTGAAGATGTTGTGGTTTTACCGTGTGTGCCAGCAACGGCAAGCGTTTTAAGCCCGCTGCCTAAGTGCGCCAGCATTTGGGCACGATGCCAAATTTCAAGCCCGCGCTTTTTTACTTCAATAAGCTCGGGGTTGTTGTCTAAAATGGCAGTTGACACAACAATTACGGGGTTGCCCGCTGGAACGTTTTCAGGGCTGTGGCCAATGAAAACCTTAATGCCAAGGTCTCTAAGCTGTTTTGTGTAGCGGCTCTCCTTTAAGTCCGACCCGCTTACCACCATGCCTTTTTCGTGTGCGATGCGGGCAATGCCACTCATGCCAACGCCGCCAATGCCTATAAAGTGCACATTTTCAATGCGCTTTGTATTCATAATTTATGCCCCTTGTGCATGCTTGTTTTACTTAAAAGTGTAATGTTTATGCTGCTGCAAACACGCAGACAAACAATTAACTTTGGCTATATTATGCAAGTATATATTGTTTATCAACGCTTAAAGCATCAACAACATAATTGACTGATAAGGGTTAGGCATCCGGATAACTAACAACTACAACAATATGGACTACAAAATGACCGATTTTTCGCATTGTGCACTATCTACAACAACGCACACATATACATTGGCAAATACGTAATTTTCGCATTAGCCTTG
>CAYVDR010000114.1:0-5371 GCA_964450625.1 uncultured Senegalimassilia sp. | reverse complement strand
TGGTTTACTACATTTTGTTGCATAAGTTTTACAAAATTTAGATAGAAGGTGTTGTTTTGGGTGTAGTTGAAATTAAAAACCCATCCGATAAAAGCCCATTTATTGTGGCTGATAATTTGGGGCTAAAAACCCCTTTGGGTAACCCATATTTAAACATTACTGCCGAAATTCCTCTTGGCAGCTTTGTTGCTGTTACGGGCGAGCACGATGCGGGCAAAACGCCGCTTTTGCTTACTCTTGCAGGCAGAATGCGCTTTAACCAAGGCTCGCTTACAATTGCTGGGCACAAGCTTCCAAAGGGTGGCTCAAAAGTGCGCCGCATTGCAGGCTTGGGGCTTTTTAGTGGCCTTAACGACCTAGAGCAAAATTTAACGGTTTGCTCAGTCGCGGCTGCCGATTTGGAACTTGCAAAACTGCCACGCAGGCGCAGCGATGTTTCAAAATACCTTGCAGAATGGGATTTGGGGCATGTAATTAACACTAAAATTCGCAATTTGTCTGAACCTGAATTAGTGCGCCTAGGCATTGCACTTGGCATGGTTTCTAGCCCAAAAATTCTTGCGGTTGACGATGTTGAGCACAGCCTTACGCATGCACAAACGCACGACCTTGTGGAAATGCTTGCGAACATGGCGCACGAGCGTGAAATGATAGTTATTGTCGCACTTACCGAGCAGTGTTGTGCTGAGGGGTGTGACGTTTTAATTAAACTTGAAAGGAAGAAATAATGGCTTTTCGAGGTGCACGTTTTGCTGCAAAAACAGCGAAGGATACAGCTGGCTCATGGCCAATGAAAATTGCCCTTGCTGGCGTTATTTTAATCCCAGTAATTTTTGCTGGTTTTTATTTGTCGGCATTCTTTGACCCATACGGGCACTTGAACAAAGTGCCTGTTGCTGTTGTGAACAACGATGCTGGTGCCACAATTAACGATGAAGACAGAAATGTTGGCGAAGACGTTGTGGACAGGCTAAAGCAACAGCCCGAGGATGAAAGTTTGGGTTGGAGTTTTGTGTCGGAAGATGAAGCAAAAGCAGGCATGGATGCTGGCACCTATTACATGATATGCACCATTCCTGCCAACTTCTCACAGCAAATTGCTTCTGCTGACACAACCGACCCTGAGCATGCACAACTTACAATAACATATGACAAATCATCGAACATGCTTGCAAGCCAAATTGGTGAAACTGCCTGGGAAAAGCTGGTTAAAAAAGTTAATGAAAGCGTTGTGAAAGAATACTTTGGCACCATCTTTGGCAAAATTACAGACGCAGGCGACCAGCTGCAAACGGCAGTTGACGGTGCACTTGAACTTTACGATGGCATGGTTGATGCGCACGACGGCTCTAACACAATTACAACAAATTTGTACACACTCGTAAGTGGCTCAAGCGACTTAAAAACAGGCTTACAAAAACTCGAAAGTGGAACAAAAACCTTATCCAGCGGCACAACACAGCTTAAAAACAGCACAGCCACGCTTGGCGACAGCACGCAGCAGCTGGCAGACGGCGCGAACAGCTTAAGCGCTGGTGCTTCTACTGCAGCTGACGGTGCAAACACGCTTGCTAGCGGTGCCAATTCGGTGTCCGATGGTGCTAACTCACTTGCCAGTGGCGCTGCGTCGCTTGACAGTGGGGCTGCTTCAGTTTCTAGCGGTGCTAACTCACTTGCTAGCGGTGCGTCTTCTGTGTCCGACGGCGCTAACTCACTTGCTAGCGGTGCTGAAACGCTAGCTAGCGGCGCAAGCTCGCTTGACAGTGGGGCTGCAAGTGCGCTTTCAGGTGCCAAGCAGCTGCAAAGTGGCATCAACGACTTGGATGCTGGCATCACAAGCGCACAAACGGGTGCAAGCACGCTGAGCACTGGCTCAAGCACGCTGTTTACAAGCTTGCAAAAGTTGCAAACCGAAGGCATTGCACCACTAAAAACAGGGGCCTTACAAGTTAGCACTGGCGCTGCAAATCTTTCTGAAAGCATTACAAAGCTTGACACTTCGGTAAAAGGCATGTCTTCAGCACTTTCACTTGACTCACTAAAGAAAGCAGCAGCAGCAACCACAGCAAATGCAGCAACCACTGCAAACGACATTGGCATAGCACAGGCAAACGTTACAGCTGCTCAAACAAGTGTTTCAAGCATTGCCGACTTGTCAGGCATTACATTTACGGCTAATGCTGATGGCACATACACCATAAGCGCAGCCGATAAAGAAAAAATTGAAGCAGCTTCTGGCTCTGCAGCAACGGCTGGCACATCGCTTCAAACAGCAAGCGACAGCCTTACGCAAGCAACAACAGATGCTGCAACAACTTCTGCATATGCAGCAGGCACAGAAGGTGGCATCCAAACTGCAGAAACAACCATAACTGGTGCGGTTAGCACGCTAAGCACAAGCACAGGTCAGCTAAGCGAAGGGGCTAGCACATTGGCAGATGGTGCTTCCGACGTGTCGGATGGCGTTAACAAAGTTGCTGCAAGCTTAGGTGACGAATCAACAGCTAACACGCTAATAAATGGCGCAAAACAAGTCTCCGATGGCGCAAGCACCCTTGCAGGTGGCGAAGGGCTGCTTGCAATTCAAGCGGGCAGCGCTAAGCTTTCAACTGGCGCTGCTGAACTTGTTGGCGAAGCTTTTGCCGACGGCACATCAACAGGGCTTACTGCCCTTGCATCTGGCGCTAGCACGCTAGCAACTGGCGCAAGCACTCTGTATAGCGGGGCCGGCACGCTAGCAAGTGGTGCTAGCACGCTTTCAAGCGGCGCAGGCACACTTGCAAGCGGGGCAGGCAGCTTGGCAAGTGGTGCCAGCACGTTGTCGAGCGGTGCGGGCACACTGGCAGCAGGTGCTGGCAGTTTGGCCAGCGGGGCCGGCACACTGGCAGGCGAAAACGGCTTGCAAGCACTTGCAAGCGGCTCTAACACGCTGGCAAGCGGCATGAACCAGCTAAACGACGCAACGCCAACGCTAGTAAACGGCATTGGCCAGGTTGCTACGGGTGCTAGCACCCTTGCAAATTCAACGCCTTCTGCAACAAGTGGCGCTGGGCAAATTAACAGCGGTGCCAGCCAGTTGGCTGACGGCTCCAAAACGCTAACCGATGGCCTTCAAACAGCTAAGGACGGCACGCAGGAACTTCATGATGGGCTTGAAGATGGTGTTAGCCAAATGCAATATTCCGACAGCGAAATTGAGTCCAAGCAAGACCAAATGTCTGAACCAGTTGAACTCGATGAACAATACTACACAAGCGTTCCAAACTATGGTACAGGCTTTGCACCATTCTTCATTGCGCTGGGCATTTGGGTTGGTGCAATATTTAACTGCTTCTTGTTCCGCAGCTTAAATAAGCGCCTAGCACTTTCTGGTGCAAACCCATTCATAAACGCATACTCAAGCTATTTGCCAATGGTGGCTTTCTCAATTGCCTCCACGGTTATTGCGCAAGCGTTTGTGCAGTTTGGGTTAGGCGCACAAGTTGGCAACGTTGTGGGATACTACGCCATGGGCATTGTAACTGCAATGTGCTTCACAGCTATGGTGCAGTTCTTGGTTGCGGCATTTGGCTTCCCAGGCCGCTTCATGGCAGTGCTAATTCTAACCCTTCAAATGACATCTGCCGCAGGCACATTCCCTATCATGATGGAGCCCGACTTCTTCAACGTCATAAGTCCATTCTTCCCAATGACATACACTGTTGAAGGCATGCGCCAACTCATGACAGGTATGAATATGTCAACGGCTCTGTTTGACGGCTTAGTGGTGCTTGCGTTTGGTCTAGTGTTCTTCTTGCTAACCGTTTTAGTTGCGTACAAAAAACGAAACGTAACTTTAACAGACATTCACCCGCTTCTTGATTTATAATGTTATAGTTTCGTTACTATAATTTCATAAATCAAAGGAGTTTTTAATGTCAACTAATTCTGGTGGAAACATTGCTCGTGCCACGTGGTCGGGCAAGTGGGCGTTCATTTTGGCTGCTGCAGCCTCGGCGATTGGTTTGGGGAACTTATGGCGCTTCCCCTACCTCGCTGCAAAATACGGCGGCGGCGTGTTTCTTATAACCTACTTAATTTTGGTTGTAACGTTTGGTTTTGCGTTGATGATGCTTGAAGTGGCTTTGGGTCGCAAAACTGGTCAAAGTGCGCTTGGGGCATTTAAAAGCTTCGGGAAAAAGTTCACATTCATAGGCGTGTTCACATCTGCCATCCCGTTTATTATTGTGCCGTACTACTGCGTCATTGGTGGTTGGGTTGTGAAATATGCCACAGCTTACTTAACAGACGGTCCTGCCACATTGGCCGATGGTGGCACTTATTTCACCAACTTCATTGCTGGTGGTGGCGAAAGTTTTATATACATGGCAATTTTCTTGCTAATTGTGTTCATTATTGTAGGTCTTGGTGTTAAAAACGGCATCGAGCGCGCTAACAGCATTTTAATGCCAGTTCTAATTGTTATGACCATTGGCATCGCAATTTATGAACTTACAATCCCAGGTGCCATGGACGGCTTTTTGTATTACATCACGCCCGATTTCTCGAAGTTCAGTGTGGAACTTGTTGTGGCAGCATTGGGCCAGATGTTTTACAGCCTAAGCCTTGCGATGGGCATCATGATAACTTACGGCTCTTACATGCAGAAGAAAGACAACATCGAGCACTCCGTGCGCCGCATTGAGCTGTTTGACACAGGCTATGCATTTTTGGCTGGTCTTATGATTGTTCCTGCAGCATTCGTTGCAATGGGTTCAGCCGACGCCGTTGCTTCAAAATCGGGGCCGTCGCTTATGTTTATCATTTTGCCAAACGTGTTTAATGGCATGGGCTCTATTGCCACTGTAATGGGCTTTTTGTTCTTCTTGCTTGTTGTGTTTGCAGCGCTCACCAGTGCAATTTCGCTTACAGAAACTTGTGTGTCCATTGTGCAAGACGGTGCAAAAATGCCACGTAAAAAGGCGTTTGCAATTGCGGTTGCGTTTATTACCCTTGTTGCCATTGTTGTTAACTTAGGCTACAACCAACTTGCATTCATTGAACCGCTTGGTGCTGGCACGACACTGCTCGATTTCTTGGACTTCATTTCCAACTCGGTAATGATGCCTCTTGCAGCGTTGATGGCTTGCATCTTTGTTGGCTGGGTCATTAAGCCTCAAGCAATCATCGACGAAGTTATGGTGTCTGGCAAATTCCAGGCAAAAGGTCTTTTCGTTGTAATGGTGAAATACATTGCCCCTGTGCTTTTGGTAATCATTTTGGTTGCTTATGTTGCAGCACAGTTCGGGTTATTCAGCATGTAAGGCACATTTTTTCGCATTGCTTGTAGCATGTTCACTTATAAATTTGAACATGCTACTATGCTCAAGTT
>CAYVDR010000113.1:0-5374 GCA_964450625.1 uncultured Senegalimassilia sp. | reverse complement strand
AAAAAAAAAAAAACGATTGCGCACGCATTGCGAAAAGAAGGCTATAATGACCAATCGGGTTTTATCCTGCTTTATGAATAGTCGCAAACGAAAATAAAAAGTTCACTTGGCAGTAAAAACCCAATGTATTAATGGTTTGCCTAATTTTGTTGCGCAAACGCATGCACAAGCCGCCAAGAATTGTGCGTCAGGCGTGTGAAAGTTAGGCAAAAAGGACAATCCTCTAAAGGAGGGCTTTTATGGAAAACACTTCCAAAAATGGCACATCGCTTGCAAACAAGCTGTTCCGTGCGTTTTTAGCACTGGCTTTGGCTGTAAGCTTTGTTCCATCACTTAAAACAACTGCGAGCGCAACTGAAAACACAGCAGCGCAGGCGCAGGCAACCAGCACAGATGCTGTGCAAACCCAAGATGCAGTTCCTGGTGGCGAAATTGGGCCAGGCGCTGAAATTACCGAAAGTGGCACTTACTACCTTGCAAGTGGCACGTCTGGCACAATCACATTAGTCAACAAGGGCTTGAAAGTTGAGATTGTGGGCAGTGGTAGCAGCGAGACATTCAATGACTTAAACATTGTTGTCTCCGATGACAGTTCGCTTACGCTAAACAATGTTTATGCGTCGCTTGATGCTAATGCTTCAAAGCCTTTTGCTAGCCTTGGCAACAACACTACGCTAAACATTACAGGTGTAAACCAAATTGACTACGATGTTTCCGACATGCCAAGCAATTGCGTGTTCAATGTGCCTAAAGGCTCAAGTGCAACCTTTACTGGTGATGGTCAGCTTTATGGCTACAAAACATGCGCGGGTGCATTTATTGGCGGTAATGCAAACGAGGCGAATGGCACAATTAACATCAACAGCGGCACTTGGTTTTTAAAGAGCACAAAAACCGGTTGTATTATTGGCGGCGATAGTACAACGCAAGCTGGCGACACCATTACCATCAACGGCGGCGAGATGTATCTAAAAGGTGTTGCAAAAGGTGCGCTAATTGGTGCTTCAAACCAAGGCAAATCGGGCAACGTTGTAATTAACAGCGGCGCAAAAATTGAGCTGTACGAAGACTTCACTGGTCCTGCAATTGGTGCAGGTGATGAAGCAAATGCTGGCACAGTAACAGTAAATGGCGGCAGTGTTAAAACTGTGCTTTCAGCAAACTCGCATTCCAAGAAAGGTGAAACGGGAACATACCATGACCCTGAAGTAAGCTGGGATGCTGTTAAAACAACTAATGCTTCCACTTATGCAACACTGGCTTTTGACCTTGTGAAGTATGCAGGCAGCATGACTGGCAATGTTGAAGTTAAAGTTGATGGCAATACATTCTACGAGGGCAATTGCTATAACTACCTTACGAACGAAGTTAAAAACCCTGCAGCATTTGGCAACAAAACAGCAACGCAGGCAAATTGGCTATACAATCTTGATGAATGGAAAATTACTGCAGACAATTATCATGATACTGCATACCCCGATAAAAACGGCTCATCATTTGCAATTGATACCAACCTTTATTTCCCACTAACGAAGAAGGATCACACAATCACAGTTGGTTCTAAAACTATTAAATGTACATGGAATTCAAAAAGAAAACAATTTATTCTTGAAGAGGAACAAGCAAATTCTGCTTTACAAATTAACGAAACAAAAGATGATGATGTAATTGAAATTTCTTCTTTCAATGATTTGTCAGATTTAGCAGACCGTGTAAACGGTGAGACTGATACCGACTATGAGGGCAAACCTGATTCCCTAGAGGGCAAAACAGTAAAGTTAACTAAGAATATCAAAGCTGAATGGGTGATTATTATAGGTTCTTACGAACACCCTTTTAAAGGAACATTTGATGGACAAGGGTATGAGATATATAATTTCTCAATTACCCAAGAAGATGATGATTATTATGCTGATAGAACCGAGTGCCTAGGGCTTTTTGGGTGTAATGAAGGAACTATAAAAAATTTGAAATTAGGAGAGAATAATGGTCGTGGAGCAAATTTACAACTCGGTAACGCTACAGATTATGTTGGTGCTATTGCTGGCTACAACAAGGGAACCATCGAAAACGTTACATGCTATGCAAAAGTAGAAGCAACTAAAGCCTACAACGTTGGCGGTATAGTAGGCTTTAATGATGGTGGTTATTGCGCCAACAACTCAACAACAAATGCAACTGGCGGTCAAGGTGCAATTATAAATTGCTCTTTTGGTGGCATCTATGGAGCAAGCAAATCAATCTCTGGTTGTGGATACGTTACAGGCAAAACTAAAGTTGGCGGCATTGCTGGTGAAAATTCTGGCATTATTAGAACTTCATCGGCAAGAACCGCATCAGATAGCAGTGGCATTACTGGCACAAACACTAGCAGCAAAAACGGTGTTGGCGGCATTGTTGGACGCAATGGTAATAACGACACAGCACTTGAAGCAGGTGTTGTAGACAGCTGCTACTTCACAGGCATGGTTGGAAGCGCCTCTCAAAAGTGGGTTGGCGGCATTGCTGGCTTTAACAATAGCAAGTCGTCAGTTTCAAACTGCTACATGGCAGGCACACTTGTTCAAGGTGAAAGCGATTACAATGCAATTGTTGGCAATCAGGAAGGCAGCGCTTCTAACAACTATTCTTTGGACACAATCACAAATTCTGGAACTGATAAAGAAGAAATTGGCATTCAAAAAACATCTGATGAGCTAAAATCGGCTGATACGGTTAACAAGCTTATTCCTGGTAATTTGTTTACTGATGACGACACAAGCAGTCCTACAAACAATGGCTACCCAGTTTTTGATTACACAAAATTCAGCCAATATGCGGTTAACTTTAATGCAAACGGTGCAAACTTTGCTGTAACACCTCAGGTGGTTTTCTCTGGCAAAACTGTTACAAAACCAACTGACCCAACGCTTAGCGATGCAACGTTTAAGGGCTGGTATTCAGATGCTAACTTCGCAAACGAATACAAGTTTGCAAGCACTGACACAATTACAGCCAACACAACGCTTTATGCAAAAGTTGAATGTAATGTTTCATTTAACACAGATGGCGCAACAGAAACTGTAGCCGATAAAACTGTAAATGCAGGTTCTACTGTTGAGCAACCTACGGTAACAAAGAAGGGCTATGTTCTTAGTGGCTGGTACACTGATGAAAAGTTTGAGAATGCATTTGATTTCACAACGAAAATTACAGCCAACACGAAGCTTTATGCAAAATGGGTTGCCGATACATCCCAATACAAAGTAACATTTAGTGCAGGTGAGGGCGCCACAGGCGTTCCAGCGGCACAAGACATTACAGCTGGTGGCAAAGTTACAAAGCCTGCAACTAACCCAACAAAACAATACTACACGTTTGACAAGTGGTACAAAGATGAAGCTTGCACACAGGAATTTGACTTTGACACTGAGCAAATTTATGAAGCAACCACCATTTACGCTAAGTTCACACCTGTAAGTTTCAAGATTAACTATGAAATGAACGGTGGCGGCTTTAACCCGAATGACGTTTTTGGTGAAGGGCACACTTACACCATTGAATCTGACGACGTTACAATTGAGGATGCTATAAACAGGACAGGTTACAAATTCGAAGGCTGGTACGACACAAACGGTATTCAAACAGGCAATTGGGGCAACAAAGTTACAACAATTCCTAAAGGCTCAACAGGCGACAAAACACTTTATGCCAAGTGGTCGGTAATTGAATACACCATTACTTACGAAAACTTGTACCAAGCAACAAACCCAAACACCCAAACAACTTATACAGTTGAAGATGCAATTACATTTAAAGACGCCACAAAAGATGGGTACATATTTGAAGGCTGGTATGATGACCATTCTAATTCGGATAATGTTAAATATTGGGGCAACAAGGTAACTGAAATTGCTAAGGGCTCAACTGGTAATGTAACTATATATGCCAAGTGGAAAGCTATTGAAACCGCTAAGTACAAAGTAACATTTGACGCACAGGGTGGCAGCAATGTGCAAGCTGCTGAAGTTGAAAGCGGCAAAACAGTAACTAAGCCTACAGACCCAACACGTGAAGGCTACACATTTGGCGGCTGGTACACAGACGCTGCATGCAGCGAAGGTAAAGAATTCAACTTCGAAACCCCAATTACTGCCGATGTCACGTTGTATGCTAAGTGGACGCTAGTTGTTCCTGCTGGTTCATTTACTGTAACGTTTGACTCACAAGGCGGCAGCGCAGTTGATGCGCAAGCTGTGGCAAGCGGCAAAACTGCCACAAAACCAACCGACCCAACAAAGGCTGGCCAGCTGTTTAATGGTTGGTATACCGATGCTGCATGCACAAAAGCATTTGACTTTGCAACAGCAATCACAGCAAACACAACGCTTTACGCTAAATGGGCACCAGAAAAGCGTCTTGCAGGCACAGAGGCTGAAAACACAGCGCAAGAAATTGTAAAGCAAGCATTCCCAGAAGGCACCACAAGTGATTATGCTGTAGTTGCTCGCGTTGACGACTATGCCGATGCCCTTGGTGCAGCAGGTCTAGCAGGGGCTCTAAAGGCACCAGTTGTGCTAACAAACCGTGAAACGCTTTCTACAACAGCTTTGGAAGAACTTCAACGCTTACAAGTAAAAACAGTTTACTTAATTGGCGGCACGGGTGCCATAAAAGCTGCTGTTCAAAGCTCCATTGAACAAGCTGGCATGAAAGTAGAGCGCTTGTGGGGCCAAGATGCATGCGACACGTCAACTGCAGTTGCAAAGAAAATTGTTTCGCTAGACGGCGCAGATAAAACAAACGTAATCATTGCTTCATCATTTAGCTTCCAAGATGCACTTTCAATGAGCTCATTTGCTTATGCAAGCGGCGTTGCGACAATCATTCAAACGGAGGGTGCAACTTCAACAATTCGTTCGCTAACAGACGACCAAGTTGCTCTAATGAAAACAGGTGAGCTGAAAGATGCCAAGGTTTGGGTTGCTGGTGGTACTGGTGCTGTAAGCGATGAATCCATTGCACTTACAGGCAGAACGCTAACCGACACAACAAAGTTCCAGCGCATTGGTGGCCAAACTGCTTATGACACATCAGCCCTAATTTCTGAAACCTTGGTTGAAGCAGGCTTAATTGACAGCACTTACATCACACTTGCAACTGGCGCTGAGGCTTCCAAAGGCGTTGATGCTTTGGCTGGTTGTGCACTTGCTGGCTTGAACAAAGGGCCAATTCTGCTAGTTAGCGCAAATGCTGCAAACGAAGCAGAGGACTACACAGCATTTAACAACTTCACTACTAAATACAAGTCAAGCATTAAAAATGCTTTCATCTTGGGTGGTGAATCTGTAATGCCTTCTAACACTATTGGTGTGAAAGTTGACAGCTTGTTTGC